>JBHJIP010000060.1:0-2965 GCA_050043365.1 Leptolyngbyaceae cyanobacterium | reverse complement strand
TGCGTTGATGCTTTTTAAGTTTGAGAACACTTCTCCAGGATTTACTCCATGTCCGTCGCCCCTGTGGACCTGAACTATGTGGCTGCCACCAACATTACACACGAAGCCTTTCAGCCCTTTGGCCAGGTTGTTTTGCCACTGGTCGATGGCACTCCCTATGGCCCTCACGAAGCCCAATTGCAGCTCGATCAGGGTACACCCCGGTTTTACATCATGCAGTTGGTGGGCAAGGGGCAACGGTTTCAGGCCATTACCCGCCACCGTCAATGCACCCAATGCTTAGGGGCGATCGGTGGGCGTGACTGGTTTATGGCTGTGGCTCCACCCAGTCGCGCCGCAGAGCCAGATTTGGCCCGTCTCAAGGCCTTTCGCATCCAGGGCGATTGTTTTATCAAGCTGCATGTGGGCACTTGGCATGCGGGTCCTTTGTTTGATGCCCAGCGAATGAATTTTTACAATCTGGAGCTGAGCGACACCAATATCAATGACCATCAAACCTGTGATTTACGCAGCCACTACCACCTAGAATTTGAGATTGTGTAGTGCGTGTCGCGCAAAAGGGTAAATCAATGGCGAAATATGTGATGTGGGGCAGCTACTGTGAAAATGCGTTGGAAAAGCGCACCCCTTATCGAACCGCTCATTTGGAGGGTCTGCAAGCCCAAAAAACGCAAGGCATTTTGACGGCGCTAGGACCGACGGTGGATAACAGTAAGGTCTTTGGCACTTACGAGGCTGAGAGCGAAGATGTGGTTCGCGCCCTAATTGAAGGCGATCCCTACTGGCAAAACGGTATTTGGACTGAATACTCCGTCTACGAATGGAATCAGGTTTTCTAGAGATTATTGGTAGCGCTAAAGTGTCGGGTGGGCAGTGACAACCGACTGCTGGTGACTGGATGCTCTAAATGACATTAGGGTGTGGTAAGAATGTTGATCTTCAGCGAGCGAAGAGCAGAGCTTCGCAAAAAGTTGGGCAGATTAGACGAGCTTCCGATCCCACCCGTCTATTTCAGAACATTATTGATTAGATTTTGGTTCGAAGAAATGGGAGATCCCAATCAGTTCAGGACCAATAAAAAGATGCAGCTTTTCTGTGAAGCCATCATCAGAAAATTAAACCTTTCCATAGCAACAGATAGTCAATCAGTAGATGCCTTATGTCTTTACTTCTGCTCAGAAATAGACCCAGAAAGGCTCTTCGATCTGATCGAGGTTTCTTACTGGGCACTCGGCATTGTTCAGAAGCAAAACATTAAACGCGCTATCACACGATTAAATCTAGCGCTTAAAACCTACGATCTCCCCTTCGAATATCAGCGGGGGGAACTCACTTATAAAAAGGGCTAACAACAAGCAGAAACCTCAGGAATGGTCCTTGCCATTCGGCGCTTGAGTGGGGAGACGGCAAAGGACACGTGTCGGCCCGACCTCACCAGCAACGGGTGTCGTCACCAGCAAAAATTCGCCACCCATGCGCGTGATCAAAAGTCGCACCAGCTCTAGGCGGAGACTCACCGGTAGCGATCGCTCCAAGTCAAACTCTTCTGGCTCAGGCAAAGGACGAGGCTCTTGCCAGGTTCCCCCCGCCCGCTCATCTTCCACCCAGATATCACAGGCGTAGGTAGGTTGCTCTGGGGCCAAGGCAATGCGAATAGTGCCGCGATCGCAGATTTCAATCGCAACTTCAATCAAAGTAGTTAGCACCGTGCTCAACCAAGCCGGGTCAGCCCATACCTGCGCCTGGGCTGGCTCTATGACTAGGCGCAGGTTGCAGTTTGCAGCTTGTAAATGGGTGAGGGCGTGAACCTTTTCTAAGAGCAGTTCTAGGGTTACCGATTCGCAGTGGGGCTGCAGCCGCTCCCCTTCTAACTTAGAGAGATAAATTAGAAAATCCAGATGCTCTAGTAGTTTCAGCGCCGCGCCATGAGCTTCAGTGAGGAACTCAAGTTCTTCTGTGCGATCGTCACAGAGCCCTTCCAAAATCATTTGGTGCAGGCTGATTACCTTATTGAGGGGCGATCTCAGCTCATGGGAGGTGCGGGCCAAAAATCCGCCCCGAAACAGCCCCAGCTCTAGGGCATGGTAGTAGGCAGTTTTGGCTAGAGACGGTTCGGTCATGGGGTATGGCTGAAGAGGGTGGGCGCGCTAGCGCTATTCCATCATAGGCAGGGCTGATACAGACACCGACCCTTGCCGCAAAACGCGCCAACCTGGGGCCTGCCACTGCACCACGGTAGAGGGCTGCCCCGAGCCCTGTTCAGGCCAGGCACCGAGGGTCGCCCTCAGGGTGGTCAAACTCTTCTCATCTAGTTGCAGCAGTTCAGGAAACTGCTGGGCGATCGCGGTTCTCTCCGCCAAGGCGGGTTGACCCGATCTATTAACGCTGGTGGTGGCGAGGGGGCCGGTCTGGGCCAGCAAATGGCGCGCCAGGGGATGATCGGGGACGCGGATGCCTAGGGTGCCCGTTTGTTGGGGGTTCATGGCAGTCGGGAGGCGATCGCTGGCAGGCAGCACCAGGGTCAAAGCACCGGGCCAGCATGGGTCAGTCACCTGTTGCCACTGGGCTAACGCGTCGGCAGTCCCCTGCACATAGGGCAGCAAGTCTTCCAGGATGGCTCCCATCAGAATCAGGGGTTTATCGGGCGATCGCCCCTTCATCTTGTAGATTTGTGCGCCTTGGTCTGGACGTGCCGCCAGCGCTGGCACTGTATCCGTGGGAAAACTGCCCAGCGCCTTGCTTGAGCTAATTTGAGCAACCCATTCTGCTAGGGAAACAAAAGCCATCCTCAATCCGTTCACCCATTCGCCTTGTAGGCCCAGTGTAAGAGCTGATTTATAAATGAAAGATTAAGCCGCCAACCGTTTGAGCATCAAGCGGATCATTGCTCCATGAATCATGCTCTCACTATTCTCAATGTGAGTTTCAAAGTCTTTGCTCAATCTGCGATAGCGATTCAACCAGC
>JBHJIP010000059.1:0-20547 GCA_050043365.1 Leptolyngbyaceae cyanobacterium | reverse complement strand
CCCCCGTGATCCGCCCCAACCCCGTATCGCAGGCGCTCAGCACCACCAGGTTGGCATTCAGGGGCAGGTCCAAATTTTCCCCTGAGGTGAGCAGCCCGTCTTCACCGCCGCCCGGTGCTAGAGCGATCGCCCCCGGCACATCCCGCACCCCCGAGTCCTGCACATCGCCATACTCCAACAGCCCGTGAGTCGCAAAGTGAATCAGGTTGGCATCGGTCATCGCCCGGTTCACGGCACTTTCGGTGGCGGCACTGCCCACCAGGGGGTCGATATTGAGCAGAGCGGCGATCGCGGTAGCTTCTTGCTGGGCACCGGGGAGTGGGGGCAGGGCTTGGCGGGTACCCCCCTGTTGGGGTGACCAGACCGTCGGCATGGTGGGATTGCCTACCACAAGCACCGACGAGCTATCCAAGGCGTCCGTGCCGGTGGCCAAGTCTTGGGTGAGCCCCAACACCTGAATCGACGGTGCGGTCAAAATCGTATGGGCTTCGATTAGGTCTTGGCCTTCACCATTGCGGAGCGCGGGAAACGGCACCTGCCGCAGCTCCCCCTGGGGGATAAACGCCACCTTGGCCTCTGGGTTCTGGGGCAGCAGCTCGGCAATCGGGGCAATCAATTGCTGATGCAGGGCTCGATAGTGGCTATCTCCTTGGGCAGCAGCGGTGGCCGCGACCACGCCGATTCCCCGGTTGCCATCCCCCACTTGGCCCCGAGCCTGATTCACCAGGGTTGCCAGGGCCGGTTCTCCGCTGGCGTCTACAGTGAGGGGGACGGCGCGAAAGGCCAGTTCCCCGGTGGGGGGCACCACCCAGATGTAGAGCTGAGCGGTGTCGTCAATCAGGTCTTCGACGATGGAATATTCCACCAGAGTGGTGTTTTGCTGGCGGGCGATCTCTTGAATTTGCGCCAGGGGCGGGGGCTTGGCGGTGCGGTCAATGGTGTCACTGCTATCCAGTTTGGTGACCAGCAGCTCGGCAAAGGCCCGCGATCGCCCCTGTTCCGAGATTTCCAAGGCTGCATCCACCTGGTCCTGGGCAACCAGCACCCGCTGATACAGCATGTACACGTCCTTTTGAGTCTCAAAGAGCGCCACCCGCTCCGCGTCCTGTAACTCAGAGGCGCGAACGCTTTCCAGCAGGTTTACCGTTGTGCTCAAGGTGGCTTCGGCCTCGGGTAACTGCCCAGATTTGAATTGGATGTCGGCCACCCGTCTGAGGGTAGCGGCCTGGGCAACTTGATCATCGGTTTCTTCAAAAATGTCGAGGGCTTGATTGAAGAACGACAGGGCCTGGTCGGTTTGCCCTTGTTTGGCATAAACCAGACCGATATTGGCGATGGTGCGCCCTTCTAAATAGCGGGCTCCGATCGCTTGGCTGATGGCCAGGGATTGATTGTAGGCATCCAGGGCCTCGCTGTAGCGATCTAGATCGTCATAGACCGTGCCTTGGTTATTGAGGGCGTTGCTTTCACCGGCACGATCGCCAATCTCCCGCCGAATGGCCAAAGAGTCTTCGAGGAGATCCAAGGCCCGCTGCTTATCGCCCTGTTCGTCATAGACCCCAGCAATGTTCTGCAGATAAACCCCTTCACCTTCGCGATCCCCAATGTCCTGGCTAATGGCCAGGGCGGTTTCATAGTTCGTGAGGGCACGGTCCCACTGCCCCAAGGAATCGTAGACTAGCCCTAGGTTATTCAAGGCGCTGGCTTCCCCCTCGCGATTGCCCACCTGCCGGGCCAGGTCTAGAGCCTGCTGTTGATAATCCAGCGCCTCGGGGTAACGGCCCTGGTAGCCGTACATGACGCCGATATTGCCCAGCAGCGTGCCCCGGGAATTGAGATCGCCCAGCCCCTCGATCAGGGCCAAGGCTTCTTCGTAATAGATAATGGCGCTGCGGTAATTGCCTTGAAAGGAGCGAATTGTGCCCAGGTTGTTGAGGCTTTGGGCAATGTCTCGCTGGTTGCCTAACTGTCGCCGCAAGTTTAAAGCTTGATTGAGGTAGTCCAGGGCTTGAGGGTAGTCACCCTGAGAGCCGTAGACCTCACCAATATTGTTGAGGGTGACGGCTTCGCCAGGGCGATCGCCCACGGCCCGCCGCAAATCCAGGGCCTGTCGGTAGTAGCGTAGGGCGGTGTCGTACTGACTGCGGCGGGTGTTGACCAGCCCCAGGGCATTCAGGGCTTTACCCTCTAGGGTGCGATCGCCCAAGGCTTGTACAGTCGCTAATGCCTCCTCTAGATAAGCCGCCGCGCTGTCGTATTGAGCCAAGTCATTGGCGACAATCCCCAGGGCAATTTGGGTGTCTGCCGTATTCAAGGCATCACCTGCGGCCTCATAAAGTGCCAGGGCCTGTTCAAGGCGATCTAGGGCAGCCTGCAACTGCCCCTGCTGCCAGAGCCTTGCCCCCTCCTGGTAAAGCTGTCTGGCGTTGCCGCTGCTCGTCGCAACGCTTCCCCCCACCGTGACGGTGATCTGATAACTGCCCCGACCACTGGCGTCATAGGAATTAGCGATCGCGTTGTAAGTGCCGCTGCTGGGGAGCGTGTAGGTCAGGGCCGAGTTGAAATTACCGCTGGAGACATCGTCGTTTTCGACCAGGGCCTGACCCTCGGCATCGGTCAGGATCAGATAGGTATCGAACTCGCTACTCTCAAGCTGAATGGTGACGGTCTGCCCCGCCTCTCCTTCAAAGGGATGAACATCGTAAAGGCTACCGTCATTGAGGATAGAATCGCCTGATTCGAGACTGCCGCTAGTCTGCAGCAGCACCACTCCTGTCGCCTGGGCCAAGTCATTTGATTGGCTGATCATGGGGGTTCTCAGGGCTGGAATCTGAGCCTGAGGTGTTTGAACAGCCTGAGCGGGAATCGCCAGCCCGAGGGTTAGAGTTGCGAGGGAGATCGCATTGACGGGAAGGGAAACCATAGTTCGAAAAACGAGAATTAAAGTAGATGCTCAAACTGGGAGTCTGCAGCCAAAGCCTTGACAGCCTTTTTAATATCTTGCGTGCGGCTCTTATGCACTACCAATGTGGCATTTCCTTCTCGAACAACCACCACATCCTGAAGTCCGATTGTGACGACAACTTCATCCTCCCCTGAAGCATAGATGATGCTATCAGTCGTATCTAAACCCAGATGTTGAGCCATTTCCACATTGGCTTGTTCAGGCTGCTTCAACAAACGTTCAACGGCATTCCAGTCCCCCAAGTCATCCCATCCAAATGCAACGGGCATTACGCAGGCCTTCTGGGTTGGTTCCATTACGGCGTAATCAATACTGAGCTTGGTGAGTCCACCATAAGCATCGGCACCCTTTGCTTTTAGGGCGTCAATGAGTTCTGGCGCATAGCGCGCCAATTCGGCCAGCATGACCCCTGCGGGGAAGATAAACATGCCGCTATTCCAGCTAAAGCGACCGCTGGCAATGAAGTCTTGAGCCGTGGTTTGATCGGGTTTCTCTGTGAACCGACTGACTTGATAAGCGGACAAGCCATCATAATGGCCTACCGTCTCCCCTTGTTCGATGTAGCCGTAACCCGTCGCAGCATAGGTTGGCGTAATCCCAAGGGTTGCGATGACTTGATGCTCACCGGCTAATGCTGCTGCCGCCACCAATGTTTGGCGATAGGCCGCTTCATCAGCAATCCAGTGATCCGCAGGGAAAAATCCCAACAGGGCATCTTCTCCGTACTTCTGGGCAATTTCTAAGGTAGCCCAGGCAACCGCTGGCGCAGTATCTCGGCCTTCGGGCTCCACAAGTAAATTACGTTCTGGCAACTCGGGAAGTTGAGATCGCACACCCTCGGCAAGATGAGAAGCCGTAATCACCCATAGATCATCCCAACATTGCGCGAGAGGAACCAGCCTTTCAGCGGTAGCCTGCAAAAGGCTCTTTCCACTCCCATCTAAACTCAAAAATTGCTTGGGGCGATCGCGGCGGCTCACAGGCCAAAATCGTTCTCCTTTTCCACCAGCCAAAATTACTGAAATCAGTTTTGTCATAGTTATAATCATCTCCAGATTAGAACATTAAGCACTTTATGAAAATCAGGAGTAGGCCACAAAAATCCAGGCCTAAAAGTCAAACTTGAATCCTAATACGGGTAAAGACCGAACTCCTTCTGAATTTTAGCCGTGAAGCGCCTCCGACCAAGAAATCGCTCTAAACGCTTCCCATAAATAGAGTTATTGTCCTGAAAATAAATATTCTCGCTGTTTTCTGTTATGTAAACCGCACCGGGAAAAGGGAGCGGACTTAGAGGTGTACCTCTCTCTTCAAGTTTTCCTCTAACATGATTATGTTTCAAAAAAATAACATTATCTCTGTAGTATCCATAACCTCGATTGTACTCTGGGGAACTTGGTGCACCGACAATGTCGTAGCGGACGATATTAGAAGTTCCACAAAATAAATTGAATTTTCTATACTTAAACTCTAGGCGCTCTGTACTTTCATTATAGAAATACCCTTTCCCAAGAAACCATCCATTTGATCCTGCATTGTTTTCAACAAATTCTGCAATTCTATTACTTACACAATCATCAGCATCAGCAGCCATTGTATAAGTTGGAGAAAATCGATCTGCATAGTCAATGCCGGCTAATATTTTTCTGCCTTTATCTAATTCACACCTCATAAACCACTCTTTAGTGGTCAGATTTACATCCTTTTTTGGAGGTGGAAATTCAACTTGCGTATAGCATAAATGGAAAGACTCAAAAGTGATATCTGGCTTCTCATGGCATGCGACAACAACCTTGAAGCTAGAACGAGTTTGATTGCAAATCGACTTCAAAGTCCTTTCTAAAAGGCGACATGTCAACTCCCAACTTCTTGAGACCTTGCTACTTTTGAGTGGAACAACAAAGATAAGCATGCTTTTTCTCCAGAGATCGCTCCTAATGAATCCATCAGTAAAACGTGAGAGCTGCCAGACCCTTGTTACACCTAAATTATCAACTTACCCTCAGGTAAAATCCAAGCTTTCAAGTCAGATGTATTTGGTTTTGGTTTGACAAACTTGAATATGCGCAAGCAGCAACCCTTTTAAGTAGTTCCTCTTCGTGCATTTTTCCGTGTTTTTACAAGTGTCCAATAGGCATCTAAAAAACCAGTGCAGTAGAACCCGAAACGAGTCAATACTTTGACTGGTGAACCACTCTTATTGCAGGGTGGATTTCCCAATACATGACAATCAAATAGACGTCCAAAAAATCTTAGAGACTGCCTAAGGGTAAGATTCTTGAGCCCCATCAGAAAATGATTGTGATAAAAGGTGATTTGATAACTCAGTGAGCGCGTGCTGATATCGTGACACCCACCCGTCTCCTCACCCAGATGCGTTAAATAAGCCTCAGGCGAATACCAAATAATATATCCAGTCTTCCGAATTTGAAGGCAGAAATCAGACTCTTCTCGAACAGCATTACCTCTGAATCGTTGATCGAAACGCAGACCATACTTGTCAAAAATTTCACGTCGATAGGACATGTTACATCCCCGAGCCGTCAAAACCTGTTGGGGTTTGACCGTATGCACTAAGTCAATGTAGTACCAGGCAATTCCTGGATCCATCGCTTCTGGAGGCAATGTTTCGATTGTTAGATCAGGACGATCTGCAAGCTTCATACGATCAAATACTCGACCCGCCACCGCCCCTACATCCAATCTTTCCTTGAAAACTTTCGCATGGGCGTGAAGATAGCCGGCTGGCAATTCGACATCATCATCAATAAAGAGAATAACCTCACCCTTTGACTTTTCAACGCCATAGTTGCGTGCGCTGGGCAAACTTGCCCAGTCAACTTTAAAAAGTTGTATTTTGTTCTGGTGAGCAAGAGATTCTAAATGCGCCTTAGTTTTTGAATCATGTTGTTGTGTCTGATCAACTACAATAACTTCATAATTAGGATAGTCTTGATTCAGAATTTCATTTAAGGTTTCACATAAAACCTCTTCCCGCTGATAAGTCGGTACGATAACTGAAATAAAGGGATTATCCATGATTCAAAAACGAGGAATATAAATAGATTTCAGAAAAAATCAAGGGTCGGCTGTATTGTTTGCGGTGGGTAAAACTTGGCAAAAACACTGCCCATATAAAACTACTCAATTTTATATAAGCAGTATTGTTTTTGAATCTCAGGCGTTAGTTTTCTGCGACTAAAAACATTAAAGGCAAGGTTATTCTCATTGCCTGACATATTGTCACCAGTGGCTAACATATAAACGGCTCCTGAAAAGGGCAGTGGTTGCAATGGTGAACCACGCTCATGCATAACGCGTTTCACTTTTTGGTGGTCAATATAAAATTTGTAGTATCCATAGCCTCGGTTATATTCAGGATGATCAGTCAGTCTAAGATGGTCAAACCTTAAGATATTTGCCGTTCCTGACATCCGATAAAAATTTCTGGATTTTAGATATACGCAGTTTTCTCCTTCTCTGTATTTAAAGCCACTTTTCAAATACCATCCATTCTCATTTTGACGATTATGGACGTATTCAGCAATGTGGCTACTCACACAGTCATCAGCGTCCACAAACATGACATGGGAAGGATTAAACTGCTTCGAGAAGTCAATTCCTTTCAGCAGTTTTCTACCTTTATCCGTCAGTCCTCTGACAACAGGGTCGGCCACCTTTTCGGGAGGTATGAAATCAACCTGAATATACTTGACCTGAGGGTGGTTGAACTTCACATCGGGTATTTCATTGCAGACAACAAGGGTCACAAAGTGTGGCGAATTTTGATTGCACGTTGACCGTAAACATCGCTCAAATAGCTCGCAAGTCCGTCGCCAGTCCTTGGATGAACTAGCACTTTTTAGAGGAATGATAAAGGCCAACATCACAAACCAATTCCAGTAAATCGACTCCTAGAATTTAGCTGCATTTTCCATCTGCTTTAGTAGCTTTAACTCCTTCTTGGTTAATTTCAGATTTAAGGTATCTTCTGTGCTCTTCTCAAATCTCTCTTGACGGTCAATATCTGGCAGCTTCGCTACAATACCCACAGCCAGCCAATAATAAACATTGACTGGATCAACATCTAGAGGATAATAGTAAGGAAAATAGCTAATGAATGCTATAAAAACCCACATTGATGCACCGTAACCCCTTAAATTAGGGTCCTTGACTGAGCGATAATTCTTAAAGGTTGTAATCGTAATGACGGTAAAAAGTCCTAACAATAAAAGTAAGCCCACATGGCCAATTTCATACAAGACTTTGGAGTGATAAGTCTCTACAAGCTGTGTTTTCCCGAAAATTCTGGCGGCATTTGTAGCACGACCAACCCCCCTGCCAAAGATACCCTTTTGGTTGTTACTTGCCCACTCCAGTTGATGCAATATCATCTTGTGAGGCGGAGATGCTTGCCATCTTCCTTGAAGATTTTCAATGCTGCCTGTTACAATCTCAGGGTTGCGTGCGGCCAGGAAAACAAGTACTAGTCCTAATCCAATTGCAATCGGCAAAAAGCGCTTTAAATTAGAGAACTTCAGTTGTCCTGTAAGGAATAAAAGCAGGATGACGACAACGGGAACCAACGCCAAGGCAATTCTCTGACCAGACAAGAAGGACATTACAAAAACACTAGCGAGAGAACCAATTCCAACAATTCTCCATAGGAAATTACTGTCGTTAAAGGCGGTTCCAAATGAAAAGAAAGCGCTGGAAATCAAAAACCAGCCCCATTGCCAAGGTGCAACGAAGGTTCCAGGAAGGCGTTTGACGCCAAATTGTGGGCTGTAGAGTAAAGAGCCACCCACAAAGCAGCGTGACTCTAAAGATGCTTTAAATAGTTCATCCCCTGTACCCTGGGTTGGGGGGCAGGTTCCATTTTTCAGCATCATGTATTGAATGAAGCCAAGACTGCAGCAAACTAGAACTAGGATGCACTGAAGCCGCAACAGGCTATATAAATCGCTTTTGTTTCGAATTAAATAGTAAATGCAAGTAATCAGAAAAAAGTAACCCATAACTGCTTTAAAACCCAGGATGCCAAGCAGTATAGGTTGCTCTCCATCTGCAGAAAGTTGCTGAGAACCATTTACAAATATAAGTACTGCCGTCATCCATGTCATCAAAATAATGAATGGAACTCTGGTAGCCTGGGGAAGAATAAGGCGCTGCTTGTACTTGGTACAGAATAAAAATACACCTATTGAGGCGGGGATGAAAAAGGCATCTTTTGCAAGCTGAAGTAAAGAGTTGCCGCCTAATGCATAAGTAACTGTTCCCCCAAATGGGACATAGATGATAAATGCATAAAGAGCAGGGCGGGGATATTTGAAACACATTGCCAGGCAGGTGATGCCTAGGGCTGCAGCAACTCCCATGATTGGCTCCAATGCAAAGGCAATAGCTGCTCCCAACAGAGCCGACCCTGCAATCACAGCAGACGTATATTGAATAAACTTTTTCCGAGCCTTAGCCTTCTCTCGTTTTTGAGCCAGTTGCTCTTTAATACTGAGCTTTACTTCAACAGGTTCCTGACTCTGTTGCTTTATCTGCCCTTTTGATTTTACTTTTGGCATTGGGGGTGCGCGATTGAAATAGTGAGTCTAAAACTTGGGTGTAACTATGACCTTTATCTGGAAAGGTTAAATCAGTGGGAAATAACTTTAGAAGGTGTTTTTACTAATCTAAACAGCAAATGTTTTAACGACCTAAGCAATTTGGAACGTTTTTGCATCCTCCTGGTATGGTTTTTCGAGCAGATTCCCCGCTCCATCGGCAGCAATACTGTCGTTGGGATTCCGAGAGGCGTTGCACCCCGGTAAAGTTTACGCCTTCAACAACGGCACCTGTATAAGCCCCTGTGCTGTAGTCAGGGGGATCGGTATGGCTTCGAGGGGATGCGGTAGCTGCCGCCCCTTGGAAGAACTGCACTCCCATTAAGTCTGCCCCAGAGAGGTTGGCATAATACAGGATCGTTCGGGTCAAATTTGCTTTAGCAAGATCGCAACGGACCAGGCTGGCCCTGACCAGGTTGGCCTCGCTGAGGTCAGTCCAGCGCAGATCTGTCCCTGAGAGGTCCGCATTCGCGAGCACTGCCCCTAAATTAATCACTCTGACGCCGTGGGCAAGATCTTCTGCGTAGCCGCCGTCACCATCTAGAATTGGACGCCCAAGATGGCGATCGCGCTGTAGAGGAGCGAGTAATTTTGAGCGGGATAAAAACCGAATCACTTTCGCCTTGCCGGGGGCATCAACACTGCTCAAGATGGCCGCTGTCCTTGCTTCTGCAATGATCCGCTCTTGGGGCCAGTCTTCTAGTAACCCTTCATCATCCAGAACCAAATCGGAAACACCCTGGAAGTAGGCATCAATGGTCTGCTGTTGGGTAATCCGGTTTTGTTGAGTGGTGAGATCCCGAGAAATGATGTACTGTCGCCAGGCCACGTACAGCGCCAACATGGCCACTAGAATTTGGCCGATCGCCCCTAAGAAATCGCCCAGGGCACCCACCACGTCCCAGCGAATGGCTTTACCCCAGGTGGCAATCGCCTGATTGACCCCCAATACCTGCATGAAGCCAAAGCAGCCCAACAAAAATGCAGGCAGCGCCACCAAGGCCATCTGCTGTCGCCCCGACAGCTCAGCCAGGATCCCTTCTATGGACGGCCAAAGCAACCGCCAAGATACGCTCAGCGTAATAACAGCGCCCAACAGGGTTAACCAATTACTGCTGGAGCCTAAACCAATTAACAAACTGATTAGGCCCACCAGCAAAATCACAGCAGGAGGAAGCGTGCTGTCTCCTGCCCGTGAACTGGGCAAAGCGCCGCGACCAGAGGCATCTGGGTAGTCGGTAGACGCTGAGCGAGCGGTCTGTGCTAAGGGATCGTCAGCAACCTTAGATGTTTTTGGGAGAGGCTCTTGAGCGGAATTCTCTAGCGGGGGAGAAGCATTATCGGGGGAATGCCCCTCAGGCAGCTCTGTCTCAAGGGCTTCGGGAGAGTCTGAATCAGCAGCCATACCAGCCTAATCGTAAACGCCCTAATTTTGGCTCAACTTGCGGGTGAGTACCACTATGGAAGTAGCCTTTAAGAAATGGAGTTAATGGCTGGGGGATGAAGGAGCAACCTTTACCAGGGCAACGGACTGGGGTTGAGGTGGCTGTGCAGGGCGATGCCCTTGAGCAAGTTGATGCTTTAGCACAGCCCTCCCAGTGGGGGCAGTGGGTGCAATGCTGGCTGCAAATGCTTGATGTGGATGTGTCGCCGATTCATACCTACGAACTGTCAATTCAGTTCACAGGCGATCGCGGCATTCAGGCCCTCAACCATCAATACCGCGATCAAAATCGTCCCACCGATGTACTCGCCTTTGCCACCCTTGATGAACCGCTGCCCCCCCCAGCTGTCTTGGCCCAAGACCCGTTTTATCTCGGCGATATCGTCATCTCCATAGATACGGCCCAGGGTCAAAGCCAAGTCCATGGTCACACCTTAAAAGAAGAGTTGCTGTGGCTGAGTGCCCATGGTTTTTTGCATCTGCTGGGTTGGGATCATCCCGATGAAGCTGCCCTACAGCGGATGTGGCAACAGCAGCAGCAACTCCTTCAAGCCATTGGCGTGACTTTAACGACCTCGGCATATGCCCAGGAGTCAGGTTAAAGTAGCCACAGCAAAACCACCTGCGGCGATAAGTCTGTTTTGATGGCCTAAAATCGCTGCTCGTCGCCCGCCTTCCTGAATGGCTTGTATTTAGGTTTATGCCGACCCCTCCCCCTGTGCCCCCTTCTCCCATGACGCCGCCCACGCCCAATTCGGCAGCCCCCGATCGCCGTTTGGCCTGGCAAGTGGCCCATAATCTTGGCGCAAGCTTCTTTTATGCTTGGCAGGGCATGACCTACGGCTGGAAAACCCAACGCAATTTTCGCATTCACGGGGTTGCTAGTGCAGTGGTCATGGGGCTGGGCTTGATATTGCATTTACCCCTAGTTGAGCTAGCGGTGTTGGGCCTCACCTGTGGTGCCGTTCTCACCTTAGAGCTGCTGAACACGGCCCTAGAGGCTGTGGTAGATCTAACCGTGCAGCAGACGTACCATGAACTCGCTAAGATCGCTAAAGACTGTGCCGCCGCTGCAGTTCTGATCTCAGCCTTGGTCGCGGTTTGGGTGGCATTGTGTCTGGTGGTGCCACCGCTGCTAGCACGCTTGCCCATTACGGCAACTCGGTAGGGTTGCGATCTCCATGATTGTTGTCATTGATAACTACGACAGCTTTACTTACAACCTGGTGCAGTATTTGGGAGAGCTCGGCTTGAGTCAGCCCGTAGCTCAGGAAATCCAAGTCTTTCGCAATGACCAATTGACCGTTGCCCAGGTGGTAGATTTAGCCCCAGCCGGAATTGTGATTTCCCCAGGGCCAGGGCGACCTGACGATGCCGGGATTTCCCTTGATTTAATCCGGGAGTTGGGGCCAGAGATACCGATTTTGGGGGTCTGTTTGGGGCACCAGAGTATTGGCCAAGTGTTTGGCGGGCAGGTGGTTGCGGCCCCGACATTGATGCATGGCAAAACCTCTCTGGTGCACCACAACCATCAGGGCGTTTTCAAAGATTTAGCAGTCCCGTTCCAGGCCACGCGGTACCACAGCTTGGTTGTAGATCGGGCCAGTTGCCCCGATTGTTTAGAGATTACAGCTTGGTTAGAGGATGGCTTAATCATGGGGCTGCGCCATCGCGAGTACCCCCACATTCAGGGGGTGCAGTTCCATCCTGAGAGCGTCCTGACTGAGTCGGGCAAGCAACTCTTGGGGAATTTCTTGGCATCTTTGAAAAGCCCCATTGCAGTCGCTGCTTAGGGGCATTCCAGCTTCTAGCCCCCCGACTCCTTTGGCTCCCTTGCCATCCAGTTCAGGCCATTAGCGACTAACCTCGAACGCTGCGATAACGATCGTTACGGATCCCTGTGAGTACGGCCAAAATCTCGTCGGTATCTTCGCCTAAGGTGCGAAGTAAGTGGGAACCGAGCTCCATGGCGGCTTCAAACTCGGGTTGCACCACCTCCCTCGCCCCAATTTGGGTGAGCAGGTCAATCTCCTTGTCGCTATGGGAGCGGGCAATTACGTCTAACTGGGGCACCTGTGCCAAGGCCCGCTGCAGGAGCAGGCGAGTACTGGTGGGGTCAGGGAGGGCGATCGCCAGCGCCTTAGCTCGGTTTAAATGGGTTTTTTCTAAAACTTGCTCTGCATCCGCATCCCCATAAATAAAGGGAATATGCCGCTGTCGCAACCGCTGTAGCGCTGCTTCGCTATTTTCAATCACCAGTACCTGATAGCCCCGACTTTGCAAAATATTGACGAGCACCTGGCCCACTCGACCATAGCCCGCCACGATCACGTGGCCTGCAAGGGTTTCTGGCACTGACAGCAGTTTCGGCTCTGAGAGCGATCGCAGCAGGCGGCGTAGCATGGGTACACGATTAAAGGTCACCAATACGCGCGGCGCACTCCCCATCCAGGCAGGCGTCAGCACTAGCGTAATGGCGGTGGTGCCCAGCAACAACAGGTATTGCCGCTCGGTAATCAGCCCTTGGGTAAATCCTGCCAGGGCCAGCACGAAGGAAAACTCCCCAATTTGATTCAGCCCGACCGCCACCTGCAGCGCCGTTTTGACCGAATAGCCAAACCGCAGCACGATCGGCCCAATGATCAGGGCTTTACCCACCATCACTAGGGTGACCAGCTCCAAAATGATCAGCCAATTATTCAACAGCACGGTTGGGTCAATTAACATGCCCACCGAGGCGAAAAATAGGCAGGCAAAGGTATCTCGCAGCGGCAAAATTCGCCCCAGGGCCTGATCGGCATAGTCCACCTCAGCCACCATCAATCCCGCCACAAAGGCCCCCATTTCAATCGACAGTCCTAACTGAGCGGTCAACCAGGCCACGCTCAGACACAGGGCAATTACCGTTAGCAAAAACAGCTCCTGGCTTTCGGTAGCCGCCACGGTCCGAATCAACCAGGGCACGCACCAACGGCCCAGGGCGATCGCCCCCGCCACAAACAGCACAAACTTGCCCAGGGCCGCCGCCAGCGTAACCCCGATCGTCTCCGGTTGGGTCAGGGCGGGTAAAAAGGCCAAGATCAGCCCCAGGGCAATATCTTGGGCAATCAGCAAGGCCAACATGACTTGGCCATGGAGCGTGCCTGTTTCCCCCCGTTCAGTCAATATCTTCAGCACCACAGCTGTGGACGAGAGGGACAAGACCAACCCTAAAAACACCCCCTGAATGGGGGAGGTCGCCCAGCCTGTCAATCCGGTTACGATCGTGACTAAACCCGTGGTCAACCCCATCTGCCAGAGACTGCCCTGCAGGGCAATGTTTTTGACTCGCCGCAGCTCTGCCAGTGAAAACTCTACCCCTAGGGCAAATAGTAAAAAGGCGACCCCGACCTCTGCTAGCCCTTCAATTTGCTCTAGGTCTTTCAGCAGTCCGATCCCAGCAGGACCGATCAATAACCCTGCTAGTAAATAGCCCAGCAGCGGCGGCTGCCGGAGGCGATGGGCGATAAAGCCGCCCACGGCAGAGGTGCCTAGGGCCAAAGTCAGCTCTAGAACGAAGGTGTTTTCTGATGCCATGACTGCTGATCCTGATAAGTCCTCTTGCCGTTCTCAATGTTGCCCCAGGGCAAGGGATAGGTGCTGGTTTTCAGCCTTTGATGGGCAGTTGTGGTTCGAAGGTCGTATCCTCAGTCCATGAATATTATTTTTGATTTGGATGGAACGCTGATTGACCCTGAAGTGGGCATTTGTCGTTCCGTCGTCTATGCATTTGAGCAAATGGCGTTGCCGGTTCCCCCTGCAGCCCGTTTGCGAAGCTTTATTGGCCCCCCTTTGCAAGCGTCCTTTGAGGCCACGATACCGAATGCAACCGCCGCAGATATTGAGCGGGCGATCGCCCTATACCGAGAGCGATTTGCATCGGTGGGTTTATTTGAGAATCAGGTGTATCCCCTGATTCCAGAGGTTTTGGAAGCGTTACGGGGCTCAGATCACCAGCTTCTGGTGGCGACCTCGAAGCCTTGGATATTTGCAGAAAAAATCTTGGACCACTTTGGCCTAAGTCCGTTTTTTCACTTTATCCACGGATCAGAGTTGGACGGGCAAAGATCCCATAAAGCAGATTTGCTGGCATTTGTATTGCAGCAGCGCGGATTAAGCGCCGAGCAATGTCTGATGGTAGGGGACCGCTCCTATGACGTGGCTGGGGCGATCGCGAATGGAATATTAGCAGTGGGGGTGAGTTGGGGGTACGGCACCCGCGAGGAATTTGCCGAGGCCCAAGCGGTCATTGATGAACCCACCGCCCTTCTAAAACTCGTTGCAGGGCTTTATCCAACAAAGTCCACACCAGAAGGGTAAAAAATCTACGGGTTGCCCTTGGGGATAGATGTAGAACATAAAGGGCCGTTGAGTGAGCGATTGAGTAACAAATATCCCTGCCATCCAGGGGGCAATGTCACTCAGACTTCTGGGCATCCTGAGCGCACCCCGCTGTGTCCAGCCCATTTCCAGAAAGCTTCTTGCCCTGCTACCGACTCTGGCCATATGGGTCACCCCTCGCTGATGACCACCATCCCTGTTGAGACTCAAATTGTAGCGGTTACGGTTTATCCAACCCAAGCTCGGGTTACCCGGCAGGGGACCGTGCAACTGGCACAAGGAGACGCAACTCTAGAACTCATAGACTTACCGGCAACCCTGCAGCCCCAAACGGTTCAAGCCCAGGGGCACAGCAGCAAGGCGACCTTGCAAACGGTTGAGGTCATTCCTATTCCAGACTTAGCCCCCCACTCAGACGCGATTCATGAGGCCACGGAAACCCTTCGGAATTTAGAAGATCAGTTTCGTCAAGCCAAAGATCATCTGGCTGCCTTGGGCTTAAAGCGAACGTTCCTGGAAGCCCTCTCGGAGCGATCATCACGGACATTCTCCCTAGGGCTTGCCCAGCAACAAATAGACCTATCGAGGGTCACGGATCTACTCACCTATCTCGAAG
This sequence comes from Leptolyngbyaceae cyanobacterium, assembly GCA_050043365.1. Lineage (GTDB taxonomy): Bacteria > Cyanobacteriota > Cyanobacteriia > Phormidesmidales > Phormidesmidaceae > PCC-6406. Next base: position 5,527 of record JBHJIP010000059.1, on the reverse strand, counting down.
CGCAGTACCAGACTTTAGCAGAGGCGATTGCCCAGCAGGAGCGCCATAAGCAAGATCTTGATCAGCAGCTTCAGCGGGCGCGTCACAACCATCAAGTTTTGCAGTCGGCGCTCCCAAATATTTGCTACCGGGTCTGCATTCCCCTCCACATGGCAACGACAGGCCCCCTCACTATTGAAGTCACCTACCAGGTCGAACAAGCCCAGTGGCATCCGTGCTACGACATTCGATTTGGGAAAACCCCTGATCGCTTGAAGCTAGACTACTTTGCCAACGTTTGTCAGCAAACGGGAGAAGATTGGTCAGATGTGCCCATCAGACTGTCTACGGCGACGCCAGAAAAAAGCCCGATGTTGCCTGAGCCCAATGCCTGGTACATTGATGTCTCCCGCAAATTGCCAAAATCCCCGGCCCACAAACCCTCAGGGCGAACCCGCAGCCCAATTTTAAATGACACCTATCGAATGCTCGGGGCCTTGCCCGGCAGTGAACTGCCGCCTCTGACAGGAGAGTTAGAACCTCGGGAGCAGACCTTTGCCTCAGCGATCGCAGTTGTACAGTTAAAGGCTTTACACACCGCAACCATCCTCAGTGATAGTAAAGTCCAGCGGGTTCCCGTAGCACGGTGTGAATTTGCCAGTCAGTTGACCTATGTAGCCTTACCCCAAAGATGTGATGCGGCATATCTACAGGCCCATCTGACTAATCCAGCGGATGGGTTGCCGCTACTACCAGGCACAGCTCAGCTTTTTCGCGATGGCGGCTATATTGGCCAAGAGCGATTTGATTACGTTGCGCCTAGCCAATCCTTTGAGTTAAGCCTAGGACTAGACGAACGACTTTCAGTTCAACGGGAATTGGTTCAACGTCACATCACTGATGCCTCTAACAACCAGGTCCAATTGGCTTATCGCCTTAACCTTTACAATCCACTTACCCATTCAGTACAAATAACGGTGCTGGAACAAATACCCGTAAGCCGCAACGAAGAGGTCAAAGTTAACTTAGAAGTCTCAAAGCCTCCCGTCACACAATCAAATGCAGGCATTTGCCAGTGGGACTTGACCCTAGAGGGCCGAGCAACAGCTCACATCGAATATCAGTACCAAGTCAACTACCCCTGTGGTACGGCGTTAACGGGCTTAGAGATGTAGCCGATTACCGACCCAGGTGTTGAATCCTTAGGGCGTTGCTTTTTGTAGTTCAGCTTCTAAGGAACGCAGCAGGGCTTGGGCCTGGTCATAGGGCGTTGTCCCAGATTCAATCTTGTTGAGCTCATTAATGATGGCTTGAACCTCGCGGGCATAATCCCCTGGGCTCATATCCCCAGAGCGGCCCCATAGAGCCGTATTTCGCTGTTGGGCAGAGTCCCAGGCAATCACAGCGTCTTGCTCCGCTGCCAATTTTCCCTGGACGATGCCCAAGTTATTGGTGTATTCCGCCAGCATGGTTTGGGCTTCACCATAGCCCGCATCATCCACCGGGATTTGCTCAAGACGGTTGATTGCATCTTGCCAAAGTCCGGCAATGCGCTGCCAGGTCTCTGAGCTATGGGGCGGGTTTTGGGCTTCGGTGGAAGCGGTCCAGGCAAACTGCTTGGCGGCGTCAATCAAGGTATTGGCGCGATCGCCCCCGGCCAGCAGCCCAGCAACCTGCTCAAAATCTCGACGGTAAGCCGACAGCTTAGTTTGGGCTTGACGACCGGCTAAGGTTTCAGCCGGAATTTCGTTGAGCTTATCCATACCGCCTTGCCAGGCGATCGCGGCTGTTGTCTGTTCTTCAGGGGTTTGAGCGGCCTGATAGTCGGCCTTGGCAACATCAACCTCAGCCGTACCTTCTGCTAGCAGCGTAAAAGCATTTTGCTCCTGGAAGATTTTGGCCTCCATGCGCCCTACGGCCTGACGAGCCCCCTGAAACTCATCCAGCGTAAAACGCCAGCTACAGCTAAACAGCGTGCAATAGGTTTGGGGGAAATAGCCTAAAAACCAAACGGGCAGGCGATCTAAATGGGTTTGAGCTTGATCGACCTTCTCAGTCCCCAGCTCAATATCTTGAACGCTGGTGGCCTGATTCACCAACTGATCTGCCTGCTCCACCAAGGAAATCGCCTGACGATAGCTGTGATCCATCGAGATATAGCTAGGCAGCAGCACAATTGGCAGGGTTCGGGCCACGGGCCAGCGAATCATCGGGTAGGGCAAATTTAGGACCCAAATCCCTCCTGCCGATAGGGTCAAACCGACAACGGCGGTTTTAATCAGTCCGAATTTACCCATACTGCCTCGATTGGCGCGTGCCGCCTTTTGTAAAACTGCTTCGCTAAATGTCGGAAAAATGTCGATAATGGCGGCTTTGATTTCGTCATAGGTGAGGGACGGCCCCTCCTGCAAGGTAAATTTAGCCAGTCGCCTGAGCACAATATCGCGACGAACTTCTTCCAGAGGGCCTTGAACCAGTCGCTTCAGCTCATTGGCCAGCAGCTTGTAGGCACGTTGATTTAGACGAGGCATTGAAAGCGATATAAAAAGGTTGAAGGCAAGTACAACTGCTACTCAGTCTGCCCGGACGCAACAGTAACGTTAGCCTTCGGGATTGAGATGAACTTCATGGGCCTTCTACTCGCTGCGGCGCTGGCGCAAATCCTTCGCTTTTTGCCTCAGATCTTTGAAATAATCGGTTTCGGTGATTTCAGCGACCTGCTGCTCCTTGCGGGTTTGGTCAATTTCAATGGTCAGCTCAGCCACCTGGCGCTTGAGCCGTTGCTCCCGCTGATAGACCTGCTTGGCCATATTTTGAAAGATGCGCGCCAACTGGCCAATTTCGTCGGGTCGAGTTTTAACCGCATCTAAGACCGAGAGCTCAAACTCGCCATCCTCGATCGCCGCCGCCGTATCGGTAATCACCAGCACCGGGCGCACAATCTGGCGGGCAATCAAATACACCACCGCGACCAAAATACCCGCAGACCCCAAGCCAACCACAAAGATTTGCCAGGCCAACTGAACAGCGGGCTGAAACGCCTCTTTTTGGGAGAGTTCTGCAAAGAGGGCAACGTTATTGCCGTTCAGCCATTTGTAAACCCCGATAACCGGCTCCCCGTCATAGTTGGTGTATAAGCTCTCGCTGTTGATGCCAATCATCGCCGCATCAATGCCTTCACTCGATGCGCTTGGGGCCAGCTCTAGGGTATCGGCGGGCTCTGGCAGCGCTGAGGATGAGCTTGGGGTCGATGCAACCTCACTCGGGGTTGACGCCTCATCCGCTGCAGGGTCTGAAATGGTTTCCCCTTGGCGGCCCGACAGAAACACACTGCGGTTATTGATGCGCTGCACCAGGTAGGTTTCACCGGTTTCACCCAGCCCAGTCCGCTCTCGGATTAACTGATCGATCTCATCTAAGTTGAGGGTGATGGCAAGTACCGCCTGCCGCTGATCGTTGGGGTCTAAAATCGGCGTCGCAAAGGTGATCGTCGGCTGCTGCGTAATCGGAGAAATGTAGATGTTAGGGACCGCATTGGTTTGATCCGGCTCAAAGTAGGTGGTCGGGTTCCCTAAACCCTTGTAAATGCCTTCTTGGCGGGCGTCGGTAGAAAAAACAACGATGCCATTTTTAAGGATGTCAATGCTCTGAATATTGGGCTTGATGGCCAACACGTCATTAAAGTGACGGGTTAGGGCGTTGATCTCAAATAAGCTGTCAGCGGCTGGCGCTGCCCCTGGGGTTGCCTCTGATGTGGTGGCGTCTGGCGCAGGTGCTTCTGAGGTTAGGAGCGCTGGTAGGGTCTGGATCACGAGGGGCGATCGCGCCAAAAAGACGGCCTCGCGCCGCTGGCTTTCAAACCATTGGTTCAGCTCATATTCCTTGAGGGAAACGGCAACATTCAGTCGGGCGAAGACCGCGGTCTGTAGAGCTCCTCGGGCGCGGGTATAGGCGCTGTAGGAGACCAGGCTAATCGTCACTAACGACAATGCCGAGAAGGCACTGACCAGCTGCGTTAAAAGACTTTTACGAAGAATATTCATCGCGAACGCTATTGCTGGTCAGGGAGGCCAGGCGGCACATCCGGTGCGTCTCCCGTAGACGACGGTAGCCCAGAGACCGGAGCGGCGGGTGGTCTACGACTTAGAACCCAAGAAATCAGTGCTGTGAGGGTAAACCCAATCGCTAAGATGTTTCTGGCGACTTTTCGCGCAGATTCAAAGACTTCTGCCTGATCGACTTCCACTAAAAGGGCAAGATTGTGGCGAGAAGCCCAGCGGTAAACCCCGAGCACCGGCACTTTATCATAATTCAGATAGAGGCCATTTCCACTGATGCCGCCCATGGCGTTATCGATACCCCGGCTACTGACCCCTGCGTCTTGAGCCGCATCTGAGTCGAGGGTGCTGTGGTCCCGAATAATTTCGTTTTTAACCAGGGAGGCCCGACCAACCGTGTAGCTGGTGCGCGATGCGATCGGGGCGATCGCGGGCAGATCTTGCAACGGCGGAAATTCACGGATTCGCTGGTCTAAATTGCCCAGATCTAAATCAATCGCTAGAACCCCTAAGCGCTGATCGGTTTCATCTAATACTGGGGTTGCAAACGTGATTTGCAGGGCTTGGCTGATGGGGGAAATGTAGATGGTAGGGACCACATTGGATTGTTGCGCCTCAAAATACGTGGTGGTGTTTTGAATCGGCTGATATTGCCCCTCCCGTTGGGGGTCGGTGGAAAAGACCACAATCCCCCCAATGGTCAGCAGCGAGATTTCAGGCTGGGTCTCGCCAAAACCCTCCAGCGTTTCTAGATAGGCCGAGAAGATGGTGTAAGCCTTCAGATACTCGACATCTTGGGTGTTACGGTTGGTGAGCAGAATTTCGATCTGGGGCAAGATCTCTGATGCGGTTGCGGCCTCCAGCACAGCCTGACGCTGTTGAGCATACCAATCATCGAGCTGGCTAGACTGGGTATCGGCAACTTGGCCTAACGCCGCCAATACCGGTGGACTGAGTTGACTGCGTAGGGTGACGTAACTCCCAAAGGCCGTCAAGCTCACCACGGTGAGCCCAATCAGTGGAAAATATCGCACCAGGTTCGTGGTCATGGGAGAGGTAGTACCAGACTGCAGAGAGGGGCGGGTTGAGTCGGTGGCCTGAAGGAGCCGCCGCTTCCAGTAGGTGAGAATACCGCCCAGCAGGGGAACAGCAGGCATGCTCACAAGCCAGAGGGGAGAGGGGGCCGGAGGTTGATTTGGATCAATGATGGGGGACGTATCTACCATGGGAGGCCCCATTATTGTTAGATCCTGCCATGGGGCGGTCCAAAGCACCCCCCAGGTTTGTGCAGTGACTGCACCCCCATTAGGGAGCCCTTGATCGGCTTGAAAGGTGGCGATCAGCGCGGCGGTATCCTCTCCATACAGTCCATCAATGGCGCTGCCATATCCCAATCCTGCTAACAGGGCCTGTAAAGACTCGACAGTGGCCCCGCGATCGCCCCTCTCCAGATTAAGCCAACCGGGTGCATCCTCTGGGGGTAAATCGTC
>JBHJIP010000058.1:0-24812 GCA_050043365.1 Leptolyngbyaceae cyanobacterium | reverse complement strand
GCCCCCAATGGCCATGTAGGCACAGGGGAATAGAAGCAGGCCGGACCAGCCTACGAATACAAATCGGTCGCGCTTTAGCCAATCATCGAGGACGTCGAACCATCCTCGCTGGGCTTGCGCTCTTCCCATTGCTATGGTCATGTCAAATCCTCTTATTTATCTAGAGAAGGAATCCAGCATGTCCAACATGCGAACAACGACAGTACAAAAGCGTTAACAAAGTTGACTAAGTATTGACTTTTGTCTATCGGCTCCCCCTAGGCGCTGATTAAGGCCATCGTTAAGGGATGCAGGTTTCTCATTATGATAAAGAGAGATCTCATTTTTTACAATCCGACATCTTCTTATCAGGTTATGACCGTATCTTCAGAGGCTCCTTCTGTCAGTATTTTGAAGCGTTCTATTCTAGGTGCCCGCCGCCTCAGTAATTATTGGTGGGCTGTGGTGGTAACCTCAGGCGCAAGCGGATTTTTGCTGGCCAGCTTATCCAGCTACTTTCACAAAGATCTATTGCCTTTTGCTGACTCAACCCAGTTAGTCTTTATCCCTCAGGGGGTTGCGATGGGGTTTTACGGTGTGGCAGGCCTATTGTTGGCCACTTATTTATGGCTTGTGATTCTTTGGGATGTTGGGGGCGGGTATAACGAGTTTGATAGCGAAGCAAAGCGAGTTCGAATTGTAAGATATGGTTTTCCTGGCCAGAATCGCCGTATTGAAATTGAGCATGATTTTAAAGATGTCCTAGCGGTGCGGGTGGATATTCGCGAAGGCTTGAATCCTAAACGAGCCCTTTATCTGCGAATTAAAGGTCGGCCAGAGATCCCTTTGACGCGGGTCGGGCAGCCATTGCCCCTATCAACTTTAGAAAATCAGGGTGCAGAACTGGCAAGGTTCTTAGAGATTCCACTAGAGGGGCTGTAGCACCCGCCCTGTTTGACATTTCAATAACCAAGGACTTGATATGATTTGGCGACGATTGCTGGCTATGTTGGCCATTGTTTTGGGCCTCAGCCTAGGAGCCTGTAATACTGCCCCTGCTCCGACCCCAACTGCGGAGGCACCTCCAACCGCGTCGGCACCTCCAACCCAAAACACTGCTCCTGAACCCAGCCCAACTGAGGGTTTGGCTGTTTTAGCGGGTGAAGCCACGGTGGCATTGCAGGTTAGTGGGGGGCAAGTGTTGATTGAACTGGATGGGAGCCATGCCCCAGTTACGGCGGGAAACTTTGTGGATTTAGTTGAGCGCGGTATTTATGATGGCTCTGTCTTTCATCGGGTGATTCGAGAGCCAGATCCCTTTGTGGTGCAAGGGGGTGATCCCCAGAGTGTTGACCCCAGCGTCCCGCCCGAGCGCCTCGGTACGGGTAGTTTTGTCAATCCTGACACTGGGGAAGCGCGATTTATTCCTTTAGAAATACAGCCTGAAGGGGCAAATGATCCAGCCTACAATCAGGCGTTTGATTTAGCTCGAGGCGCTGCTCCACCGGTTCTGAGGCACACGCGGGGAGCCATTGCCATGGCGCGCTCTCAGCCCTTAGACTCTGCCTCTGCTCAGTTTTACATCGCCCTGGCCGACCTTCCTTTTTTGGATGGAAACTATGCGGTTTTTGGCTATGTAACTGAGGGAATGGATGTGGTGGACGGCATTCAGCAGGGTGACATCCTTGACAGTGCTGAGATTTTAGAGGGGGCTGAGAATCTACAACCCGCAGGCTAGCCGATGGCCGTTGTGGTTACTGGGTTGGGGATAGTTTCATCGCTGGGTAAAACGGCACCCTCCACGTGGCAGGGGGTTCTGGCGGGGGATAGCGCTATTGCATTGCGACAACCTTTTCTAGAGCTGCCACCCAGGCCGATGGCAATGGTGGATAAAATCCCTCAGCAACTGACTCCCTTGCTGCTGACAGCCGTAGCCGAGGCCCTTGAAGACGCGGGTCTAAAGTCACCTTTACCCGATTGTGGGGTCGTGATAGGCAGTAGCCGAGCCTACCAGGGACAGTGGGAGCAGTTGATCCAAGCTCCCAATCATTTGAGCGCTACGCCGTGGCTGGCCACGCTGCCGTCAATGGCGGCTATGGAGACCGCTCGGCTGATCGGGAGTTGCGATCGCGTTTTGGCCCCGATGGCAGCCTGTGCCACTGGGCTGTGGGCGATCGCCCAAGCCTACGACCTGATTCAACAGGGATATTGTCAGCGCGTCGTGGTGGGTGCAGCGGAAGCCGCGATTACCCCCATGACCCTAGTGGGGTTTGAGCAGATGCGCGCCATGGCTCAGACCGGCTGCTACCCCTTTGACGTGAATCGTGAGGGTTTAGTCGTGGGGGAAGGGGCCGCTATTTTAGTGCTAGAAACGCCTGCCCTGGCCTGTCAGCGCTCAGCCCGCGTCTATGGCGAAATTCTAGGGGCAGGACTGACCGCAGATGCTTACCATTTGAGTGCCCCGGATCCTGAATGTGCTGGGGGGCTGGCTGCGATTCGGCATTGTTTAGACCGCAGCCAGCTTCAGGCCAACCAAGTAGGATTCATTCACGCCCATGGCACCGGCACCCAACTCAACGATGCCTACGAATCGACGTTAATTCAACGCTGTTTTCCTCAGTCTCCCTATGTGAGTTCAACCAAAGGTGCCACAGGACACACCCTTGGCGCTTCCGGGGCGTTCGGAGCAGCCATGTGTTTACTGGCGCTACACCACCAGACCGTTCCTCCCTCGGTCGGGCTCAGCCAACCGGCATTCCCGCTCAATTTGCCTCGCCAAGCAACTGAAAGCCCCTTAGAAGCTGCGTTGTGCTTTGGTTTCGGCTTCGGAGGTCAAAATGCGATTGTTGCCTTCAAGCGTTGGCATGAAGCCTAGGGCGCGCCATCAACTACGGGTGAACTGCTGGACAAACATTACCGCGCCCGCCCCTGTGATTTTGCTAGGGACTGTAGCCGTCTCACGACAAGGATTCTAACTTTAATTGATGACAGCCCTAGCTATTTCGACGGACTCCGATTTTTGCTGCGCAGGGTAACATTTACCCCTTCATTAGACTGGGCCAAAATGACTAAAGGTGTAGGCTTGGCTTTTTGGTCCCAATGCATCTGAGCAATGCGACCTTGAATCGTTGGTTGCCAAGAATTTTTCTCAGCATCAGCGCTTAAGAAGTTTTCAATGCAGTCAATAATTTGGCTAATGGTGGTTGAGGTTGCCTGAGTCGGTAGCTTCGCGAGCTGAATCTGAATCCGGAAGAGGACCCGCTTTTTGGCATTGGGGCGATCGTGGGGCTTGTACTCTACGTCAAAGATTTGATCGATTTTGCGCGGTTGGCTGGCAATGCCAATCACCCCTGCGTCCGCCTGACGAGGGCGAAGAGCAATGCTCAGTTCTTGTTTGATCTTAACTTTGAGTTGATTAACGATTGCAAAGTGAAAGAGTTCCTCCTCCATTCGCATGCGCAAATAGTCGAGGTTGAACTCGCGGGAATGGATCAGGTCCGGGTTGCGCTCCATTTTAGTAATGGTCCGCAACGCCAATTTAATCTTTTTAGCCAGCTCACGATTTTTGTAGGTCTCAAAACGCAACTGTTTACGGAGCTTATTGGCTTGAACTTGAGTCACCACACCCAGAACAATCAGGAGTACGAGCAGGCCGCCTGAGGTCATCATCCACACATTTGGGCGTTCTGCCGGAGCCGTTGCTGGCGGAGCCTGGGCAACGGTAATGGAGTGAGGGGTGGATAAAAATGTCATAGAGATAATGTCGAGGCGTTACCTGTACCTACAAGCTTGCCCTAGATCCTTCGGGGACAAATAAAATTTGAACAGGGATTAATGGAGAACGCGAGCGCGATCGCCGCTGGCCTCTAGATGGCAAAGATGGGCATAGCGGGTGTTATGTTCTAGTCCCCTTGGCCACCAGGGATCGAGCGCCCAATAAAGCTGACGCCCCGTTAGCCCAGGGCAATAAAAGTCGATAGCCGTTCCTAAATCATGGGAACTGTTGGGGGCAATGGGGCTGGGAGAGCTGGGCTCATACCAGCGGGTAATGTAAAACGGACGACCGATGCGATCGCGGGCTTCGTGGACCAAGGGGGCCGTTCGCGTGATAGCGTCTACGGTTGCCTGATGGGTCGGCATAAATAGCCCCCCCTGGGTTGCCTCTGCCCAGGTAAAACTGCCAGCCACAACTGTCGCATCAAGCTGCAGGTTATCAGGGGTCCAATGGGTTGGGCGTCTGGGTAAGACCTGAACCTGGGGCGGTGGCATGGCATCCACAGCGCCCCGATGCGCCCGCTCCATCCGCCGAAGCCCATCGAAAAGGAAGTTCAGCGTCTGAGAACGCCCGTCCAATTGCTGCCAAGTTTGTACGAGCCTGATCAAGGCTTCTCGGTGTGATTCGCTGCCGTTATAGGTGATGGAAACTGTTTCTAGAAATACCATTAGCGCCCGATCAATTTGGACAGCCTGTTGGGCAAGACAATCTGGATCATCGGTATTATCTAGCAAAACTTGGGGATCAATGCCCAAATCTTGGATGGCTGCTGTACGAGAGTCTAGCCCCTGCCAAAGCCGATAGGTTTCTGTCAGTGCAAATCTTTGGTGACCTTTGCCTTGATAGGTTTGAGCAAGGCTTTGAACAAAGGCGATTAGAACCGGATCAAGGTGAACGAGAGGGGTAGCTGCTGTTGGCTCTGGGTCATTGAGCAGTCCTTGGAAGGTTACCTGCCGAGAGGCTTGCTGTTGCCAGAGCTGCACTAGCCGCAAGAGGGCCTCCCGTTGGTTGGGATAGCCCAAAAAGTAACGATCCACCTGCTGGATAAACGTCAGCAGCGCTTTATCCAAGGCGGCTTCGTCCACGACATCCGTGCCATCGCTCAGCTTAAAGGCGGTCATTACAGCCCCGTGAGTATCCAGCTTGCGCCAGAGACGGGCCGCTTCGAGGAGCGCCTGTTGCTGGTAACGAAGGCGCTGGTAATGGGTGGTAACCTGCTTGGCAAAAGCAACTAAGGCCGCGTCTAAGCCAGTAAAGTCTGCAGATTCTAAGTCTGCAGACTCTATGGGAGAGGCCGTTGCCTCTGCTCGATAAAGCTGGGTCAGCGTAGCAATTTCTGAGGGCTCAAGACGTGCTGCCAGTGAGTCGCTAGCAGGGGGACTATAGCCTTCGGCCACCCGTTTCAGAAAGCGATCTCTGTATCGCCCTGATCGAACGTTCCATAGATCTTTTCCTTGCCATCCCTCCGCAATCAGGTGATCGGTAAGACTGCGCAGGGTATTTGCGGCATAGCGAATCTGCTCAGGCAGCGTATTGACCTGAGCAGGGGGAATGCGATTGGCTGGAGCAATGCCTAAACCCGTTTCCCCATCCTCTAGCGGTGGTGCCTTATGGGTTGAAGCCAGGGCAGCCAAAATCGGTTTATGAATACCTGTGCGAATTGCTTCGAGGCAATAGTAGGCATCACGCTGACTTGAAGAAAGCTTTGCCATCGGGAAGAAAGGGGGAACAAAACCAGCAATATCCCAAAGTTTAGGTCGTTTATCAAAAATCTAACCATTCCCTTAACCCAATCCCTTTAGGAGACCGTTTGAAGAGAGGGAAAGCTAGTCTCAGACCAAACTGAAACGGACCTTATCAGAACACCCTCAAAGCCCATACTGAAATTGCCCATCTGGAGTAAATCAGCACTTCAACCCAGTCCAGAGCAATTTTCAAATCGCCTCTAAACTGATCCAAGATATTCCAATCCTCATAAAGCTTAGACGGATGGCACATGACCAGCACTCTCAATCCTTAGCAGCCATTTTGCCCCAGGTGCAGTTGATCGCGACCGATATGGATGGCACTCTAACCGCGCAGGGGGAATTTACGCCATTACTGCTAGAAACCTTGGATGCTTTGGCTCAGGCGAATGTCCTCGTAATGATTGTGACTGGGCGATCAGCAGGGTGGGTGCAGGGGCTGGTCCATTATTTACCAATCGTGGGTGCGATCGCAGAAACTGGCGGTGTATTCATCTCAAAAGAAAACACCGAGCCCCACTGGTTGATCAATATCGCTGATCCAGTCCAACATCGCCAAAATCTGGCTCAGACCTTTGCCGCCTTAAAAGCGGTATACCCCTCTGTGCGCCCCTCAGGAGATAACCTATTTCGCCTTACAGACTGGACTTTTGATATCAACGGTTTAAATCAAGATACCGTTGATGCCTTGGCGAAGCTCTGTCACCAGTCTGGCTGGGGGTTTACCTACAGCACCGTGCAATGCCATATCCGACCCAGGGGCCAAGATAAGGGGCCAGGACTAAAACAAGTTTTGCAGCAGTTCTTCCCTCACATTAATGCTCAAAGAGTATTGACCGTCGGAGATAGTCCCAATGATGAAGGTCTGTTTGACAAATCCCAATTTCCCTATTCAGTGGGGGTCGCAAATGTCCGTCACTACTGCGATCTCTTACAACACCAGCCCTACTTTGTGACCGACCAAGCTGAGGTCCATGGCTTTCAAGAGGCAATGGCGCAGCTTTTGACCACTCGAACTAGTTGAGCTTGGTGGAAATAACCCAACCGTAGGTCCTCACCTTTTCTTGTCTGCCGGAGGCTTTAAGCCCTCTCCCAGAGTTCGTTCGCACAGCGTCTCCGCAAGAGAACAAAACCTTTCAGGAAGTCACAATCCGTCAGCAAATAGGATTAGAGACTCCACTATCACGAAAATGTCTTGAAAGCCTGACATATGACTCAAGTTGTATGCAAGGTAACCAGATGTGGGTCCTTCGATCTTTTAATGTCGTAAAAGCATTTTGAGCGCGGGCAGTATTCGCTGAACTCCCGTTGTATTTCTTCTTCTCTTGCACCCCATAACTGTCGTCAAGCTTTTGTTAAGGCTGTCCGTCAAAGCAGTAATGTCTGCTAGTTACCGTACTGAGTGACAGCCATTCGTTTTTAGATCCATCATGGCTGCGAGCAACGGCCATCTGAAAGTGAAATCTGTATGCCCCCACTTGTCATATGGGAGAAATGTATAGATTATTGATTAATAGATTGTTATCTTTACAAAAAGCTGGAGTAAGTAATGTGGGCATTGACGGGTCGGATGACTCGCTTCGTTTGAATTCGCAGACAACGGCATCATTGCTGCCTCACATTCAAGGTTGGGTTTGACGGTGCCTCTGCTTGGTTATCAACGTTTTTAAGGATGTGTGAGTGCCCATGACGACCCCGTCGCTGGATCAACCCGAAGGTCAAGCCGCTTCATCAGAATTGGCCCAAACGGTTGCCTCTGGCCTCAAGACAACATCCCCTGTGCCAGCCAAACCTCCGGTGCGACACCGTTGGGCCAAGCGGTTTGCTTGGAGCATGGTCTTCACGGGGACTGCGATCGCCTCTGCTCTGGGAGGTGCCCTGTTGGCCACCACCACCCCTTTACCCGGTTGGCTGATTGGTGGTGCTTCTCAGCCATTAGATCTCGGAGAGCTATGGCAATCGGGTTTTCGCTATCGGGTCACTCGGCCAGTCAATATTGTGCTGATGGGGGTCGATGAGGTCCACATGGTCGGTCAGTCTGAACCTGATGATCTGCTGGCGGGACGCACTGACACATTGCTGCTGGCCCGTATTAACCCTGAAGCGGGCAAGCTCAGCTTACTCTCGATTCCTCGCGATACCCGCGTAGAGATTCCTGGGGAGGGTACGGCCAAAATTAATCACGCTAACTTAGTCGGTGGACCTGAGGCGGTTGCAGAAACCATCCAGGCAAATCTGGGTCCTGTTCCGATTGACCGCTACGTGCGGGTGGGTACAGGGGCATTTGAGGAACTCGTTGACTTAGTCGGTGGCGTGCAAATTTATGTCCCTAGGCGAATGGTGTATACCGACCATAGCCAAGGGCTTTACATCGATTTACAGGCCGGTTGGCAAACCTTAAACGGCGATCAAGCTGAACAATTTGCGCGTTTTCGGGGCGATGCTCAGGGGGATATTGGCCGAGTCCAACGCCAACAAATGTTGCTCAAGGCCCTACGGGAACGATTGACTAGCCCTGGTATTATTCCGCGTTTGCCCCAAATTATTCGGGTCATGCTGCGCTATATCGATACCAATCTCAGCCTAGAAGAAGTCCTGGCCTTGGTGACGTTTTCCCTAGAACTTGATTCCGATAGTTTGCAAATGGTGATGCTACCGGGTCGCTTTAGTGAGACCGGTGAATATAACGCCAGCTACTGGATTGTGGATGAAGCAGCCAGCCAGCAGGTTATGAATGACTTTTTCGGCCTAGATACGGTGGCTCTACTTTCTGATCAAAACAGCCGCGCCGTATCACAGCTTCGAATTGCGGTTCAAAATGCCTCTGACGACCCTAATGTGGCCCGTGAGGTGGCGCGTACGCTGCGACGTCAAGGCTTTGAGAATATCTACGTCGTAGCGGATTGGCCAGGGACCGTCCGCCAAACTCAGGTGATCGCCCAACGGGGTGATGTTCATAGCGCTGGAATTTTGACATCTGTGCTGGGTATAGGTCAGGTGGTCGCGGATTCAACCGGCAACATTGAGTCAGACCTAACCATTCGGGTTGGTCAAGACTGGTCAAGCAGCACGACAGGCATCCAGTAGGCAAGCTCTTTAGCGGGCACCCTGCAGCGCCATCACACACCATCGCTAGCGAGTCTGGCCTGATCGCAAAATACTCACGACGAGCCAAAGCCCTACCAGGCTAGCCGCACTGAAGAGAATATCACTGATGATAATGCCTTGGGGAGTTTGACGACTGGTAGACACGATCGCTGCTCCAATGATTAATGCGCCTACCACAGTACTGACCGATCTGCGATTAGCCGCTTTATCCAGGCTGCGCCGCAGTCCATCTAAGTCTTGGAGATTGAGATTCCAGGTGAGGGTTTCAGAGCTCAGCCGATCTAGCAGAAAACCAAACTGGCGGGGCGACTCTAGCGATAGATTTCGAAACTCGAGCCCTGTCCGGAGTAGACTCTGCAGCAAATCATCCCCTAAAAGCTGATGGCGAAAGAGATCGGGCATCAAAGGCCGAACCTCAGCAATCAAATTGACGTGGGGGTTAAACTGCCGTGCAGCGCCTTCTAAGTTGGCTAAGGACTTCGTAAACAGACCAATGTTGGCAGGCCAGCGGAGATGATTGCTGGTTCCCGCTTCTAGCAGCTCCCCAAAGACCTCAGCGGTATTTACTTTTTCTAGGCTGAGTCCGTAGTAGCGGCCCATTAACCGCGTAAAGTCACTTTCTAGCTTAGAGACATCGGTGGGTTTAAGGGGCTCAGCCAACTTTAAGGCCAGTTGGGTACAGCGCTGAGCGTCAGAACTGGCGATCGCCAACACCATCTCCGTCAAATTGGCGCGAGTACGGGGATCCAAACGACCCATCATGCCGCAATCTAGTACCGCGACTCGACCATCCTGTAGATAAAACAAATTCCCAGGATGAGGGTCCGCATGGAAAAACCCATCAATAAAGTACTGCTTAAAAAAGACCCGAAACAGCAGCGTGGTAATAGCCTGCCGCTTCTCCTCCATGGCTTGAGTCGCTTCGGTCGCAGCAGCGGTCGTTAAAATAGGTGCCCCGTCGAGCCATTCCATCACCAGTAGCTTGGGGCTAGTTAAATCCCAAATAATCTCTGGCACAACCAATTCTGCCGGGTCATACCAAGGACTCTGAGCTAAGTTCCGTCGCAATAAGTCGGTGTACTCAGCCTCCGTTGTAAAGTTCAACTCAGCCCGAATGGCTTCACTAAACTCATAGGCCAAATCAACAACGTTATAGCGTTGCCCAAACTGGGTGGCTGACATCAGCCGAGCGACATCCTGAATCAAGGCCATATCGCGCTCGACTAGCTTGTCAATATTGGGGCGCTGCACCTTAATGGCAACAGGTCGACCCCCCTTAAGAATGGCTCTGTGGGTTTGACCAATTGACCCAGCCGCGATCGCGGTATAGCTGATCTGATCGAATAATTGTTCAGGTGGGCTAGGCAGATTTTGCCGAATCACCCGCTCGATTTCTTGCGCAGAGACCGGTGGCACCGTAGATTGGAGGCTGCTAAGCGCTTGAATGTACTTGGGCGGCAGCAAATCAGGGCGGGTACTGAGCAGTTGCCCAAACTTCACATAGACTGGTCCCAACTCAGTGAGGATATTGCGGAGCACTTCCGGCGTAGGAATATCAGGCTCGTCCGCTTTGCCACCATTCAGCAGTTGGCGCATGTAGTCCCAGCCGTTCCGCAGCACCACCTCGACAATCTCGCCCTGACGGGATATTCGGGAAGAGGCAAGCATGAGTCCTCCGAGCAAATCTGCCTTGATAGTAACGGACTGTTACAGAAAAACCCTCTATCCATCGATATGGGTGTGACAGCCTTCAAAAAAGCGACTCACCCCAACGCCATATCTGTCTTTCTCATGTGTTGTTGACGACCTAAATAGATGTCATTATCGGTCGGAAAAAGTCCGTTCAGTCTAGGAATCGTGGCAAAACCAAATCTTTGTTAGATGTAGACCCGAGCGGTTTGGCAGGGCTGGTTTAAGATAAAGCCTTAGCAGTTTGTGTAAGGGTTTTTTTAGGACACCAGCATGGGGACGGCAGATCAAATCACTCAAGCTTGGCAAAAGCGTTTAGCGACAGAACTCCCGGATCAGAGTAATGGTGTCCGTACTTGCATCGTCAAATGGTTAATGGGTGAAGACACCCAACGGTTTGAAGATGCTTCTCCTAAGGAACTTAAGATTTTTACCCAGGCCCTAGATTACCGCTATCAAATTTTGCAGCAGCGGTATTGGCAAGTATCGCCGGACCAAGCCTATAAACGCCTGATCAAACGGCTCAGCTGCCTGTTTTTAGTGCGCAGCAAGATTCGGACTTGGATTGCACTGAGCCGAGATCGCCGTCGCACAGTAACAGACGTGCTGCAAGAGGTGATACAGGAGATGCTCCAGAGCGATCGCCACCTCCGCCAGCAAGTTGCTTGGATTGGGGAATGCACCCGCCGCGATCGCCTTCGCAATCTACTGATGCTAGCCACCCTAGAGGAATATTGCCTGCGTCCGATTCGCAATCAGCCTCTGCTGGTTTACCGATTTGTGAACTATCTACGGCGCTCTCAGCGCGGGGGGATGACTCAGGTTCCAGCTAAAGAATTGATTCGCTTAGTATCGGAAGAAATCAGTACGGGAGAACCTGATTCTTCACTTAGCCTCTTGGATACTGAAGCCCTTTCCCAGTATGAACTGACCCAGCAAGCTCAGGAAGAACAGCTTCAGCGAGAAAACGTTAAGCAGCGATTCAGCGATTACCTGAAAGACACGCTAGACCCACAAGCTGCAGAGTGGTTTGGGCTACATCTCCAGGGACATACCCAAGAAGCCATTGCCCAGCGGTTAGACATGTCTATTAAGGAAGCCTACCGACTGCGGGAGAAAATTCGTTACCATGCAATTCGGGTGTATACCCTGAAAGAGGATCCGGATTTGGTCTTTAGTTGGTTGAAAACCTCTCTGAGAGATCACAATTTAGGGCTTTCCCCCAGTCAATGGCAAAAATTCTGCCAAGATTGCTCACCTCTGCAGCAACAGATTCTAAACCAAATGAAAGCTGGGCAGACCCTGGAGGCGATCGCTCAAATACATAACCTCAAGCCCCGTCAAGTGGCTGGGGAATGGGCTCAAATTTATTTAGCAGCCCAGACCCTACGTAATGAAGAAGTCACCGCCTAGCTAAAAGATTAAGCGCTTTTGTATTTGTAAAGGAGTCTTGGGAAGACACTGCAGTGGGCTCAGCCCAACTGTTATAACCGAGTAGAGGCTCTTACACCTGAGTTGGAAGCAGGCCACGCTGCTATTCTCCGTTGCCGATGCCTTAACGCTCTTGCCGTTTATGCCCTTGCCTTATGCCTTCTTCCGCCGGTGATCAAGACATGCCCTCAACAATAAATGGCGGAGCAGGTCAAGGTGCGGGAACAGGTTCACCGACTGACGAACTCGAGCTTGCTCAAATTTATGCCCTAATTGATAGCATTCTCCCCTTCGAAGCCTGTCTGTACTACCAGATATTGCCTTTGATGATTGAGGGGAGTCGCTTAGTCATGGGAATGGTCAACCCCTACGACCAAGCTGCTGAGGAATACATGAAGCGACAACTTGCCTTCATCAACTATTCCATCACGACCCGTACGGTATCTTCTGAATGGCATCGAGACTTGCTCTCTAAGTACCTGAGTCATAGTGCCAAGACCCGCCAACCGCCGCCAACTGCTAAACCCTCTGTCGTAAAGGCTACCACTAACAAGTCTAAGCCAGCTAAACCACCATCCTCACCTAAGCAAACCCCAAAACCCCCTCCTGATATTCACGCCACCTATCCCACCTTCATCGTTGATCAACCGGATGAGCTTGAGGATGTTGCCCCAGTTCTTCAAAAGACACCCCCACCTTCTCAACCCTCTGGGTCGGACAACGCCTCGGTGACACCCTCAGCCCCTCAGCCTGCAGCAGAGCACCCAGGTCATGCTCCGTTACACCTACAGGTTGATGAGCGTCATAAGGCTGCTGCAGAAACCGACTTAGCTCAGCTCCAACCCAAGGAACTGATGCAAGCTCTTATGAGTAAGGTTTTGGGCGAAGGGATCGGACGGCTGTACTTTGAACGCAAAGCGGAGTCTGGGCGCATCTTGTGGAGCCGAGATGGGGTACTTCAAGCGGTTTTGAGAGATGTCAACCCGATGGTTTTTCAAGGGGTGATCAATGAACTTAAGCTCCTGACCCATCTCTCGCTAATTTCAGTGCGCAAGCCCCGTCAAGTGGAGATTGAGCGTCTTTACCAAGAAACTCGTATTCTGCTGCGATTTCGGGTAATGCCAGGTACCCATGGAGAAGAAGCAACGCTACAAGTGCTCCGGGGAACTGCACTGAAGTTTTATCAGCAACAGCAAATTGACAAGTTAGGTCGGGATGCCCTAGATGCGGCCCAAACCCTACAGCGTCGCCTCAACGAGATTCGCGATCGCGCCCGTCAGAGTCTGGATTTCAACCTGACTCGCTCTGAAACCCTACCTGCCATCGTTCAAATGCTGAAGCAGATGGAAAGCCAAGTCTACGAAATCATTTCTTTTTACGAAGCCGAGGCAGCAGCACAGCACAACGAATCTTCGAACTAAGGAGTCGTTTCTGTCTCCCTATCCAAAAACTAATTATCTTGATTAGAACGAGTCTGGCGGTTCCGCCGCGATTCACGCCATGCCTGCGTCAATCGTCCGAAATTAGCTTGAAACTCTCTAAACCCGAAGAAATTTCCCGGACTTTGTTCATCCCAAGAAGCTGACAAAGCGCCATAACTGAGCCCCAGTACCCCTAACCCAAAGCATCCGAGGGTCGTCAGCAAAACGAAAACATTGGGAATTTCAACAATATGACGAACCAATAAAACGTAGCTCACAAAGAAAGTAGCCACCCCTAAGCCGGTTGGAATGCCGGAGAACACCAGCATTCGCTTCAGCATCCGCTGGCTTATAACTTCAGGAATTTGAGTGTTGGGACGATTCCGAAAAGATGAGGGAGTGGATTCCGCTTTTGAGACTGATGTTGCGGCTACCTTAGGAGCCACTTTTCCTGCTTTTTTGCGCTTGCGCTTCGGTTCAAAGGGCAGTTGCCCACGCTCCGGTTCAGCAGCCATGATGCAATCGAGGGAAAACGTTAACTCTAACCACGAATACCGAGACGGGTAATGAGAGTGCGATAACGGGTCGCATCAGCTTTTTGAATGTAAGACAATAGACGCTTGCGGCGACCAATCATTTTCAACAGCCCCCGACGGGAGGCATAGTCTTTTTTGTTGGATTGCAGATGAATGCTGAGCTTATTGATGCGATCTGTGAGCATTGCTACCTGCAAGTCCGCTGATCCTGTATCCGTTTCATGGACTTGATACTCTGAAATAATTTCCTGTTTGCGTTCTTGCAGCAGCGCCATAGTGGTCGGGTGGGATTATTTTAGACAGGTCTCTTATCGTATCACAGTAGATCGGCTAAACAGGTCAATAATTTGGAGCATTTGCTAGCGCTTCCATACTCTATTCAATACCGTTGGCTACTGGCTTAACCACGCGATCGCCTCTCTAATCCATCCCTCCGTGTCCCCGACTTTATCTAGGGTTGTGCTGCGTCCCACGGCTTCTAGTGCTCTCATTATTTCAGTATTGGTGTATCCCAAAGCCAGCAGCGTCATTTCCACCTCTTCCTGAATGCTGGAGCCTGGCCCTCCCGTAGGTGCGGCAGTTAAGCCTGCTTGCTGCCGCCATTCAGATAGCTTGCCTTTGAGTTCTAATATCAGTCGTTCGGCAGTTTTATTGCCCACGCCGGGTGTTCTAGAAAGCAGACGGGTATTTGCCGTTACAACTGCCTGCAAAAGAGCCTGCATCCCTAACGTGTCTAAGAGGGCCATCGCCATTTGAGGCCCAATGCCGCTCACGCTCACCAATTGTCGAAATAGATCTCGCTCTGGGCGACTGCCAAAACCAAAAAGTACAGGCTGATCGTCTCTAACCTGCAAATGGCAAAAGAGCTGAACGGTCTCACCTAGGGGCGGCAGTTCGGATAAGAGACGCGGCGTTACCTGCAGGTCATACCCCAGTTGAGTCACCTCTACTGTGACCCAAACGCGATTGCCGCCCTGTTTTTGAACATCGCTGAGAGTGCCTTTGAGATAGCTCAGCATCAATTTGAACCGGTGCGAGGAGTAGGCTTTTTGTTTAAAGAATCGCTGCGCTTATGAGCTGAAGGTGAGGATGAGCCTTTGCGTCGTTTTTGAGTCGTATCTTCATCCGATGGGGATGATTCTGTCTGGATGCTCTGGCGACCGTTATGCACCACCCGCAACATTTCTGTCAGTTGCTGCTCAATTCCTTGTAAAACTTGCGCTGCATAGGTGTCTGCTTCTTGCTGCAAAACTGTGCAATCGGCCTCAGTCTGCTGGCGCATTTGTGCCCATTTTTCCTCTGCAGCATGCTGCCACTGCTCTAGCTCGGCTAACGCCTGAGCCCGCATCTGTTCACAGTCCTGCTGAGCTTTCTGCCTCAGTTGATTGGCCTCAGTCTCTCCCTGACGAATAAGGCCCAACTCGTCTAATCGCTGGGCTGCTTGCTGTTCTGCATTGAACGTCAGCTCTTGGGCATATTGATTTGCATCGGCCAAAATGGCATTGCGTTGCTGCACAATTTGAACGGCCTCCCGAAAAACACTGGGTAAGTTGAGGCGAATTCGATCCAACTGTTCTAAAAGCTGATCTTCATCCACTAGGGTGCGACGGGAGAGGGGTACCCTCGGACTGCTGAGTACGAGTTCCTCCAATACATTTAAGGACTGCTGAATATCAAGCCGCCGCACCGCCTCCTCATGGGATGAAGGAGGGCCTGAAGATTCAGCCTCAGTCGGTTTGGGCGCATTTGTATCACGGTTATTTAAGTCTTGGCGTAGCATCGGTCAATATCCCGGGCAACATGGGGCGGAACCAGATGATCGATTGCCCCTTCAAACTGGGCAATTTCTTTCACTAAACTACTGCTCAAGAAGCTGTACTCGGTAGAAGTAGCCAGGAAAACAGTTTCTAAGTCATCAGCCAGAGTTTTGTTGGTATGGGCCATTTGAAGTTCTTTCTCAAAGTCGGATAAGACCCGTAACCCTCGCAGCAATACCTGTGCTTTTCGCATTCTGGCATAGGTTACGGTGAGTCCGTTAAAGCAATCGACTTCTACGTTGTCTAAGGCACTGACCGCCTCTCGAATCTGCTGGATCCGTTTCTCCGCGCTAAAGAGCGGCGTTTTACTCGGGTTCAGGGAAACCACGACAATAACTTTACGAAACAGACGACTGCCGCGCGTAATGATATCTAAGTGGCCAAAGGTAACGGGGTCAAAGCTTCCGGGATAAATGGCAATCACACTTTTTGCCTCGCCAAGACGGAGCGATTATAGCGAACAGAGGTGACTGCTTTGGGTTTACGCAGGACTTACTGAGTGAGAGCTGTTGCTAAACAGCGACTAAGTGGGCAGGCTAAGCCAAACGCATCTGTTGCTCCCCGCTATTACTGTCTGTCAAATCGCTAATGTTGCCAGCCTATCCTTGGGGTAATCAACTGACCAGTCCAGAATTAATACAACGGTTACTGTGCTATGCGCCTGTGGCGATCGCGATGCTAGACAGTGACCTGAATTATTTATGCACGAGCCAACGCTGGCTAGATGATTGCAATTGCAATGATAGTTTGGCCGGTGAAAATCACTTGGTAGCCGTTTCCCATCAGGCTGGAGAGTGGCAGCTTATCTACCAGCGATGCCTCAAAGAGGAGCTAGAAATCTGTCGAGAAGAGTTTACCGAGGTCAATCCCAAAGCCACCGGTTGGCTGAAATGGCAAATTGTCCCCTGGCGTGACCCAAATGGCGCAGTCGCGGGGCTCATGGTCATTCGAGAAGACATTACAGCCCAGAAAAGAGCTGAAGCGCGTCAAGATGGAACGACAAATCCACGCAGTTTGGAAGTCGCATTAGCCAAAAGTGAGGCGAAGTTCCAAGAACTGGTGGAGGCCGCTAATGACCTGTTTTATACCATTGGCCTAGATGGTGCCTTTACCTATCTATCGCCTCAGTTTAAGCAGATGTGGGGCTATGAGATTGAAGAGTTTGCAGATAAGTCCTTTGCTGAGATTGTGCATCCGGAAGATCTGCAGCGGGTTATGGCTTCTACCCAATATCTAATTGAAACCGGGCAGCGCACCTCAGGGTTAGAGTTTCGGACCCAACGCAAAGATGGATCTTGGTGCTGGATTGTTTGCAACAGCTCACCCCTCTTTGATACAGAGGGTAATCCAATCGGGCTTCAGGGTATTGCCCGAGACGTTAGCGATCGCAAGCGCGCCGAAGAAGCACTCCGCAACTCTGAGACTGCTCTTCGCCAAAAAGCAAATGACTTGCAAGTCACCCTACAAAAACTGCGGCAAACCCAGGCTAAATTGCTACAGGGTGAAAAAATGTCGTCCTTGGGTCAACTGGTTGCTGGTGTTGCCCACGAGATTAATAATCCGATCAACTTTATCAATGGCAATCTAAGCCACTCTAAAGCCTATATTCAAGACCTACTCAGACTCTTAGAGCTCTACCAAAGCCATTACCCTGAACCAGGACTCGAAATCGAGCAGGAGATCGAAGATATTGAATTAGATTTCCTGGTAGAGGATCTCGACAAATTGCTCGGCTCAATGAAGGTCGGGGTTGATCGAGTCAGCCAGATCGTGCTTTCTCTCAGAAACTTCTCTCGCATGGATGAAGCTGACCTGAAGACCGTCAGCCTTGAGGAAGGCATTGAAAGCACCCTGATGATCTTGGCTCATCGATTGAAGGCCACGCCCAAACGTCCGGCCATTCAAATTTGCAAAGAATATGGTGTCATTCCCCCCGTAGAGTGTTTCCCGGGACAGCTCAACCAAGTCTTTATGAACATCTTGGCCAACGCCATTGATGCCCTCGAAGAACAAGATATGAGACGCGCCCCGGCACAAATTGAGCAAGCACCTAGCTTGATAACGATTCGAACTGAGCACACAGAAGAACAGGAAGATCAGTCCGTCTGCATCCGCATTACGGATAATGGCCCCGGTATTCCAGAAGCGCTGCGAGAACGACTCTTTGATCCCTTCTTTACCACCAAGCCGGTCGGTAAAGGCACTGGCATGGGCCTTTCCATCAGCTATCAAATCATTGTTGAGCAACATGGTGGTACTCTGACGTGTCAATCTCAACCAACGGCAGGGACTGAATTCGTAATCACCATTCCGACCAGGCAGGTGGATACACCTAAGGCTTAACGCCAGTAACTAGGCTCCAGTAGCCGCTGCTAGGGACAATCTCAATCTGGGTAAAACCCGTTTGTTCTAAAAGTTGCACCAACTCTAAATCGCTATACTGTTGACCCTCAGTCCAGAGCAACATAGCTGTGTTGTAACTTGCGGCGGCTCTGGGTCCCGTTTTGGTCGCGTTGAGCAGCATTTCATGGATGATAATCCGCCCCCCCGAGGGCAACTGCTCAAAGCTTTTAGCCGTTAGAAAGGCTCCTTTCTCAGGGGGCCAATCATGGTAAATATCGGCATAAAAATGAACATCTGCATCCGGGAATGGGGTTTCCCACATATTGATGGGTTGAGTCGTAATCTGCTGTTGAAGCTTATGGCGCGCAATCACGTCATCGGCCACCTCACAGACAGGCTGTAGGTCAGCCACCACAGCTCGGAGTTGCTTCCACTTGAGGGTAGCTGCGATCGCATGGGCCCCTGAACCACCACCCACATCTAACAACACTTTGTACTGGGAGAGGTCTAACAGTTCAACCCACTCTAGTGCCGCCCCCATGCTGTGGCCGTGCATCCCTAACGTAAACGTCTTAGCCAGCTCTGCTTGAGCTTCGTGGGATGCAAACAAGTCACCATCGGTATAAACTTGGGGCGCATTTTCTGAAATGGCCTTCTGCAAGCTCCCGTAGGTGTTGACTTTATAGTTAGCGGCCTCCATGTCTAAGAACCCCCCAAAGTAGGTGGGACTCTCCTCTAGTAGATATTCTTCAGCAAATGTAGTAATGCTGTAATAGCCCTGATCAACTTTAATCAGCCCCATGGAGGCGGTAGCAGTGAGCATCGCCCGCACAGGTCGAAGGGCTAAGTCCAGAATTTCAGCAATTTCCGCTAGAGTTTTGGGTTGCTTGGCCAATAGCGGGAAAAGTTTGCGATTATGAGCTACCAAAAGCATTTGATAGCTGAAATTGCCTAGCATGATGTCCCACAGCCGACTATCATCCGTCGTCGATCGCTTGATCGTCGGCTTATGGTGAGTCGAACGACGGCGATTGGCTGTAACGTTCTTGACAGCAGCCTGAACCATATCAGCAGTCTCCTTACAAATCTAAGTTTCTGACAGTAGGTAAGTGCAACCCATGGCTGCACCAAAGAGTCAAGGATCAAAATCAAGCGATTTATCTCCTCAACTCTCTGGGAACAGCAGCTATTCAGTGGTCAAAACACTGGGTTAGCAATCAGGTCAAGCACTCGCTGCAGAGACCAGTTCAGGCTCCTCTTCAGCTTGCCAAGGTTGCTGATCTAGCTCTAGCAGCATGTAGTCAAACATAGCTACCAGTTGCTTGAAAATCAGCTCGAAGTTGTACTTGACAATGTCAATGTCAGCTTCAGATTCTGTATTTCTGCCAATAACCTCCAACAAGTCCGATTGATGATCTGGATCTAACTCACTGTGGATATGGAAGTATTCAATTGCCTCATCAGAAATCCCCGAAAAGGTCTTCTTAAGACCTTTAATATATTGCGGGAACAAGTCAGGCAATACCGTCTCAATCGCCAAAAATCGAGCTAGAACTCCCGCAAATGGCTCATCACGGTTAACCAAGAACCGCTTAAATGCAAGGGCTGAAACCCTGCTACTGCCATCATCTTCATGGACAGAGATATTTTCACAACCAATAGCAGCCATGAAGCGCATATACAGCTCAACATGGGTCTTTCCAGGCTTCAAATAACCATGTTCGCTATATACGTTGTCTAGCAAAACCACTCGGTCTTGAACATCATCAGCCATTGAAACTGCCAAGATAAATGAGGTGTTAAACCGATTTGAACCTGGCAGCATTTTCTTGGCCCACCACTGAATTTGATCAGCAGTGAATCCTCCTTTTGCAAAGCGAACCATAAAAGGATGGGCGCAGAGCGTATAGGATTTAGTGATCGGATTCAGGTGTGTCAACAAGATATCAGAGGTTATCATTGGTGACTTCTCCAGTTAGTAGTGACGAATGGCGACTTATAAACTCTTGAGAAAGTGTTAAGCCGTTAAAAACATGTAAGCAATTTCTTCTATAAAGTGACATCCGTATCAAAAAGTAGAGGTTCGGTAACAATTCGCGTCACTTTCCTAAACATTTGCCTGATCTGGAAAGCATTTTAGAGCAGCGCCATCGGCTTCAATCCTAGGCAGATTCGTATTTTTGCGGCTCAGTCGCCCCTACTCCCCAGGGCCAAAATACTGAATGTGTGTTTTGAGGCCATACAGGGAAAACTGTAGTATTACAGACAAAAACAATAGACTAAAATCAATCATTATCTGTTTTAGTATTGAAGATAGATGCTAAGCCCCTGCCTGAAAAGATTAGTGAGCGCTTTGATGTGAGTCGAGAAGAAGTGCTGTAGGGCTGTAGCGTGTTGAGCTATGCCACACTGCCTTGCCTGTCCGTAGTCATTCCTTCCCTGTCCCAGCATGGTTAAGGTCCTGTGTCTTAGGCATCGCCTGCTGGGCCTTGATACGATATCCCCATGCTCAGAATCTGCTGAACGTTCACTTTCTCATTCATAAAAACGGACATTAAGAAGGGCACGCCCGAAGCGTACCCTTAAAGTTGTTGATATGTTTTCCAAAAATGAAAGGCGATTACAGACGATAGCGGCGATCGTTCCAATCAAACATAGATTTTTCATCCTTAGCGCGAGTCCGATTTTTCCAGGAAACCTCTTTGCCATAGGTGCCGGGTCGCCAAGAGGTTGCCTCTGGTTTGGGGTGATTGGCGATCGTATTTTCCTGAGAAGTTACCTGTAGGCGATTGAGTTCTGTTAGTGCCGTAGACCAGTCTAAGTCAGAGCGGTTGAACAAGGTGCGTAGGGCATCTAATACAGCTGGAGCACCGTCATTAGCAGCATCAAGCGGGTTAGATAGTCTGAGGGGATCAACCTGAACAGCTGCCAGTGCCTGTCGAACCGCCTCAGAAATTTTGACTTTAAATTCTCGCTGGGCCCGCTTCTGCTGATACGTTAGTCCCTGGGTGCTAGAAGCGTAGAGTGCTGGCAGACGGTTAAGCGCATAGGTTGCAACTTCTGCGCGTTTGATAAAACGCAAGACTCGCGGTGGCAAAGCTTTGAGTTGACGAGAAACTTCATCAGCCACCAAGCTTTCCATCACGTTTGTATAGGCTTGGTCGGTGTGGGTTTGGGCGGGAACAGAAATTGCGTGAACCATTGCTGTAAACGTACTGAAGGAACAATCTTGATAGGTATTAAGCGCCAGTCCAGCTAGAACAAGACTGAAAGCCACTTCGTTTTTGTGCTGGGAAGCAAGGGATTTGAGTTGCCTACAACAAAGTGGATGAAGTTACGCAAGAGGGAGGTCGCTATCCGCAAGTTATACGGATGCTTCCTCAGTTAATAATGCTACTTCCTATTACGTAATCTAGCTGATGTTTTCTATGATGCAAAGGTATCCCCCGTGTCTTTACGGAGTCTTTATTCTCTACAGGACTGGATCTGACTTTGCTTTATGGCAACTTGATGCACCGGCTGAGTGGCAGCGCTTAAGAAGAAATGCCGAGTTTGTACATGCCCTGCTGTAAAGTCAATGCCATCTCTGGGTTTGTTTGACTATAAAGGGCGATCGCCTGCTCAAAGGCACGGCGACTCTCGGGTAGCTTTCCTAACTTGAACAAAGCAACTCCTAGGTTCTGATGAGCCTCGGCATAGTCTGGATTGAGGCGAATTGCCGTTTCATAGGCAGTAATGGCCGACTCGAGGTATCCTCGGGTTCGCTGTGCTAAACCCAAGTTGTAGTGGGCCATTGCAAAGTCAGGGGCAATTGCCACTGCTTGTTCAAAGCAGGCGATCGCCCCCAGTAAGTCCTGTTGAGCTTTAAGCAGGCTCCCTAAATTAATATGGGCCCCCAACTTCAGGTGCTCTAGAATCGGCTGCTCTAAAGCGGTTTGATAGTGGTATGTGGCTTTGTCTAAATTGCCGCTAGCACGGTCTGCTAATCCGAGATGATAGTGAAGCTCATAAATAGTACCAGGATCAACCTCAGAGCTATTAAGCCCTCGTTCTAATAAGTCACGACTCTTCTCCCAATTACTCACCTGTCCATAAAGTGCACCGAGCTTGTTGCAAATATAAGCATCATTGGGGTGCTCAGCTAAGTAACACTCCATGAGCGTTTGAGCCCGATTAAATTTATCCTGCTGGGCAATTACATCCGCTTGATAACCGGTGTGCTCAATAACTTTTTCAGACAGCGTTAAGACCAGCCAATGTGATTCCTGCTGAAGCAGCCGATCTACGCTGTCGTCCACCGTCTCGTGATAGGGGCGATTAAATCGAATATCGGGTCGATTGCGAAATAAGCGAGACACTGCTGAGTAGGGAGACTGCTCCGCACCTAGCTCATGACGCAGTACATTCACCACCAAGGTCGAGTCTAAGGGGTTTTCCCCCAAGGATTTGCCTGAACGAATCTGTTGCAATAAGGATTGCCCTACCGTTGTCAGACGCTCATCCGCATCTAAAACAAATATCCAGTCTCCAGTGGCATGACTCACTGAAATATTGCGGGCTGCAGAAAAATCATTACTCCAGTCGTAAGTAAAAACTTTGGCTCCAGCAGCTTCGGCTAATTTAACCGTGTCATCGGTAGAACCCGTATCCACCACAATAATTTCATCTACATGATTGGCCACGCTATGAAGGGACTGAGGCAATTGAGCTGCTTCATTTTTGACAATCATGCACAGGGAAATCAACATAGGTATCAGACTCGCCTGGTAGAGACTAGGAGGTAGTGGTGAGAAGCTCTGCTTCCTGAAAGAGGGGCGTGCTGAGATAGCGTTCTCCGAAACTGGGTTGAATCATAACGATGAGTTTGTCCGCATTTTCAGGGCGCTTACCGACTTCAATTGCGGCTTTAACCGCAGCTCCGCTCGAAATCCCTGAGAGTAGACCTTCTTCGCGGGCGAGACGGCGACCGTAGGTGATTGCATCTGCATCACTGACAGTGACCACTTCATCAATCACATCAACATTGAGAACTTTGGGGATAAACCCGGCACCAATGCCTTGGATTTTGTGGGGTCCGGGGTTGCCACCTGAGAGGATCGGACTCCCAATCGGTTCTACCGCAATGGCTCTAAAACTCTTCTTGCGAGACCTGAGAACTTCTGCAACCCCAGTAATGGTGCCCCCAGTGCCCACACCCGCTACCAAGATATCCACTTGCCCATCCGTATCAGCCCAGATTTCTTCGGCGGTCGTTTGGCGGTGAATATCAGGATTAGCAGGATTGCTAAACTGCTGCAGCATATAGGCTTCAGGCAGGGTTTGCAGCAATTGCTGCGCTCGGCGAATGCAACCGGTCATGCCTTCTAAACCAGGGGTCAACTCTAGCTCGGCCCCATAAGCCCGCAACATTGCCCGCCGCTCTGCACTCATGGTTTCAGGCATGGTCAAAATCAGGCGATATCCTTTTGCTGCCGCCGCCATCGCTAAAGCAATGCCGGTGTTACCCGAGGTCGGCTCAACCAAAGTAGTTTGGCCAGGGGTAATTTGGCCAGCCGCCTCAGCAGCGGCAATCATATTAATACCAATCCGATCCTTAACCGAAGCGGAAGGATTCATCCCCTCTAGCTTGACTAGGATGGTCGCTTGACAACCCTCTGACTGGGGAATGCGGTTGAGGCGAACTAAGGGCGTTTGCCCAATCAGCGCAGTGATATCGGGGGCAATATTCATGGAGCAGCAATATAGGCGTCTAGGCAATAACCCCGTAAAAACGCCATCCTAGTGTTAACAGCGCTCTCCAGTATATCCCGGTTATCCGGTCGGGTTACGAGATTAAGCCTGTGCCCCAGTGGAGACGCTATTGCCCTGCGGCAAAGACTTGGGCAGCGGTCAAGTTTAATTCGGGTAGCGTCAGGGATTGCAATTGAGTATCCTCCTGGAAGGTTTGCTCTTCATAGAGGCCCTCTACCCAGGTCAAAATTGTAATGGTTTTGGGGGTTGGATCCACGATCCAATACTCAGCTACTCCTCGGGCCGCGTATTCCGAACGCTTATAGCGATAATCACGGTCTTCGTTGGCCTTGCCGGGGGAAACCACTTCCACAATTAATTGGGGGGGCGGCATTTCTCGGGTGATGGTGCCGCGAGCCGTTCCTAAAATCTGGTCTAACTCCTCAGTGAGGAGCATTACGTCAGGTAGGCGAACTTTAGCAAAGCGTCCACTCACTTCTAGCTCGGTATCTTTGCAACACAGGAGCTGAAACGGGACATGTCGCAAAAACTTGGCAATCAGGAACATGGCAATCCGAGCATTGAGGCGCGACTCGGGGGGCATTTCGACCAGTAATCCATCGACTAACTCATGGCGTGTTTCAGTCTCATCCTCATGGGCCAAGTAATTTTGAAGAGTTAGTCGTTGGGTGCTAACGACCATGACTGAGCTTACCTAAAAACTACATCTATTCTAAGAAGGTTTAATTAAAGGATATTTGGAACGTTTCACTCAAACCAATTTTCGATTTGTAAGCCCACGTACATTTTCAAAGAAATCGACTTCTTGGATGTCACTTCCTTGAGCTACCACGATTGTGCGGAACTGGGCTAGGGCATGGGCAAAAGCTGACGGTGGCTGAGGGGTTGATGTAGGGCGCTTGAGTTGACTGATGAGGAATTCAATAAACAGCAGGACTTCTCTCAGCCTGCTTTCAGGCAGAAGATTGAGACGTTCTAAGATTTTTTCTTGGGTCTTATGCATCTCTCCCTCTCTTATTGCTGCTTGAGACGTTTATTTTGATGGTTTCTATAATTGCCTATGCGGTTTCTGTGGGCAATGCCCACCCTTGTATCTTAAAAGGTGTGGCAGACCGTCCCACCCTGGGTTGTTAGAAACCGCGTGTAGCTTGGGTCGCCACACATCTAGGCAAGTAACTCGCAAAATCGCCAGGAGCATTAGACTCCGCATCGAGCAA
>JBHJIP010000057.1:0-2142 GCA_050043365.1 Leptolyngbyaceae cyanobacterium | reverse complement strand
GTTGTTCTGCGGTGTCCTCTCCCTTCCTCTCCTTGGGGGGGCTTTGCGCCTGCTATCGGGGGTGGGGCCGTTTCAGGGGGTAGGGGGTGATTGGGTTGTCGCGATCGCTAATTACCGCTGGCACCCCCAGCGTGGTGGTCTCTCTCTGGGCCATCCCTGATGCCCCCACCGCTGAGCTGATGACGGTGTTTTATGAGCAACTGACGGCGGGTGAAAATAAGGCCCAAGCTTTACGGCAAGCGATGCTAATCACTCGGCAACGGTATCCCGACCCGCGTAATTGGGCGGCGTTTACGCTGATTGGCAGTGCTGAGTAGAGGGTAAAGGCAAGGTGACGAGACCGTCGGTCTCGTTGCAGTCGTTATGGTTTGGTGGGTCGGTGTGGATAAGAGATACGGTAACCGGACTTCAGAATTGGGGGCTGGCCCCCAAACCCCCTGACATGGGGGCCTAACTCCCCCAAACCCCCCGAAAGGGAATGCGGATTAGGTCGTGAATGCGCACGGTAAGACGTCAGGGGCGAGCCTTCGAAAGAATGGTACGTAGCCTATTCGGCGGTGTAGCGTGGTGTCGAGGTGACGAGACCCACGGTCATAGCAACTACAGTCGCTATGATTTGACGGGGTGCGGTGTGAATGAGAGATATCGCAACCGGACGTCAGAATTGCGGGCTGGCCCCCAAGCCCACCGCAAGGGAATGCGGGTTATGTCGTGAATGCGCATGGTAAGACGTCAGGGGCGAGGACAAGGGAAAATTAATCGCTTTAAATCAATCGCTAAATTCATGATTCAGATTGATCAAAGCTGGTACGAGTTCCAGCCCGGACTGCCGGTTGAGGTTTCCGCAGGGGGCGTGGTGGTCCGGCAGGACGGGGACCAAACCTACATTGCTGTGGTGCGCGAAGGGCCGGAGAAATTTGCGGTGTTGCCTAAGGGTCGGGTGGAAGCGGGGGAAACTCTGGAGGAAGCGGCCCACCGTGAAATTGCTGAGGAGGCTGGGCTTACAGACCTGGTGCTGGTGGAAAAGCTGGCCGTTAAAGAGCGCTGCTCATTGAAGAAAACGGTCTGGAAAGTGGTGCACTATTTTCTGTTCACCACCACCCAGGTAGATGGCACCCCCACCGATACCAGCTTTGACTATCAGCTGCTGTGGTTACCGATTACGCCACTGCCGCCGCTGTTTTGGCCGGAGCAAGCGGATGTGGTGCGGCTGGCTCGCGATCGGCTCAGCCTGATCAGCTAAATGTCTCTAGGCGGGTGTATCCCAGTTTTGTCATCCTGTAGCTTGCTTTCCGTAGGATACTGAACGGAGTGTAGTGAAGGATCTCTAACTCGCCTGGAAAATCTAGATTCTTTGCTGCACTCAGAATGACATTTGCATAATTGGGATGCACTCCCTCTAGGCGCTTCAACCCTGACTCCTTTACCCTTTCACGCCTTAACTCTCCACCTCTTTACCCTTTAGCGCTGCCAAATTTTCCCGACACCGTACCGTCCAGGGATGCTTTGCCCCCAGCTTGGGCTCCAGAATTTCCAACGCTTGCTGGTAGATGGATTCAGCGTCTTTGATTAGGCCTTGGGCTGCCCGGAGCGTAGCGAAATCATCGAGGAAACGGCCCCTCAGTTGATGACCATCGGGTAAAGCTTGCTCAGCAATCTTCAATGCTTCTTGATAAAGGGGTTCCGCCTGACTGTAATGGTTTTGCTCTCGATAGCACTTAGCCAGGTTATTCAAACCGATGGCTAAGAGATGATGCTCATTACCTAACAGCTTTCTCCACAATGCAACAGCTTCAACTAAAAGCGGTTCGGCATCGTTGTAGCGGTTTTGCATCTGATAAAGCAACGCCAGGTTGTTGAGGCCACCGGCTACATTGGGATGTGCTTCGCCCAACAGCCGCTTACTCATCGCCAACGCTTCAACTAAGAGGGGTTCAGCCTGCCTATAGCGCCCCTGCGAATTGTAGAGCAGAGCCAGGTTATTGAGGCTGTCGGCCACATTGGGATGTTCTTCGCCCAACAGCCGATAAATCATCAACAAAACATCATATTAGAGGGGTTCAGACTGCTAATAGAGACACTGCGAATAATTAAGAAAAGCAAGGTGATTAAGGCTAATGGCCACATAGGGATGGTCTTAGC
>JBHJIP010000056.1:0-61267 GCA_050043365.1 Leptolyngbyaceae cyanobacterium | reverse complement strand
GCCCAGTAAAAGTCCACCTAAGGCCTATGCTTCTCAACGAAAACGGCTTGCTTTAGAGCAGCGCATAGAGTTCAACAAGGTGATCAGATTCTCATGGTGAGACTGACTAAGATGCTGAAAAGTTTTCTGCACCACTAAGCGTATCTGGAGAGATGGAGAATGTTACGACTATGATCACGACCCAACTTTTTAGCTTTTAATAACCGCTTTCTTAGCTCATTTGCCTTGACAAGTGGGCAAGATATTTTTGCGTTTTTATGTATTCAAGCTACTTCTTAGCCAAAATTGTGTAGCAATTTGTTTCTCAATTTTCTCCGACAGTTGAACTGTGAATTTGCGCAAGGCTGCAAGACCTATGGATTGTGAACGTGCAACCTTGCCGTTGGTTGTCTATACGCTCTAATAGGGAAAGCTGCCGTAGGGAAAACCCGTTTCCTCATCGACCCCATAAAATACCTCTTCAGGAGCGGGCTGGGGCACGGGTACCGGCTCTGGTGGAAAAAACTGCGGGTCCGGAGCATAGGTGCGATTTTGCTGCTGGGTCATCTCCTTTACTTCTTGCTGTTTATCGTTGAGTTCACTGTTGAGTTCCCGAATACGGCGAGACAGCAGTCGAATAATATTCACGGCAATACCGGGGGTCTCGTCGATCGCCTCGTAAAGCTGCTGTTGGGTGAGCATCAGACAATCACAGGAGTCCAGCGTCGTCACCGAGGCCGATCTCGGTTCTGCATCAAATAGCGACATCTCTCCAAAGCAGGTTCCGGTATCCAACTGCGCCAGTTCCTGCCCTTTGAGATGTACGCTGACTTGACCCGATACGACGATGTAAAGCGCCCGTCCTTCCTGACCTTCTGTGAAAATGGTGTGGCTACTGGGAAAGGACAGTTCATCCATGATCGAGGCGAGCCGCACCAGAAAATCGTCCCGCAACTCTTTAAAGATGGGGACCCCCCGCACAAATAGCAATCGGTCAACGCTGGTCAGCATGGCATTTGATTAAAACGAGCCTCTGCACCGATGCCCCTCAACGGGTCGGATCATGGATCCAAGCCAAACAAATTGGGCAAAAGAGGGGTGATACCCCGCGTGGGCAAATTGTAGCGCCCTCCTTACGGGTTGGTGGCAGCAGATTTAGGCTCTAACAGAACCCCTTCGCCATCTTTGAGGTCAAAAGACCGCAGGTTCTTTAGGTCACGATGGCGATTGATGCCAGGGGTGGTCAAAGCGATCTGCCATTCGTCCATATCGAGTTGTAGCCAATCCCCTGGGTTAACCGTCATAGGGTCACCGCCCATGTGGGTGATCAGCACCACTTCCTGAGGGGTGCTATTTTCTGCATTGGGTTCAGAGCGGTAGCCGTAAAAGATGGTGCGTTGATCATCGCTAATGCGGTTAAAGCGATCTCGCCCCGTCAAATTTTCCCGCAGCCAGGGCCGCTCTAGGCGAAATTGGCGTAGCCTTAATCCAAAATGCCCTAGGGACGAATCTAATTGGTCAAGATGCCGGGTGACATTGCAGATATCATGGCCGTCTTCCATAAAGGCCATGGCAAAGGTCTTGAGTTTAGGCACATCTAAGCTGGCCAAAAAGTGAGGCAGGCTGGGCTCGTTGAGTTCTTCTAAGGACGGAATCTCACAGGCGATCTCCTCCCCATGTTCCCCTAGGCAATGCTGGCAAATCGCGGCAACTTCTTGGAGATCATAATCGGTTTCGATCATCGCCTCCCGCAGCGCACAAGCAAAATCCCGCAGTTGCTCGTAGGTCTTAAACCCCAGGGCCTTTAACCGAGGAAAGGCGTCGGCTTCTAGATACATATCGGGCTCAATTTCCCATTCCAGAAAGCCCACTTCTTCAGAGACGACTTTGACCCCGTAGCGATCGTCGGTATTACGAAAAAAGCCCCAGGGGGTACCCACCGTCGCATTCAAAAAGTCCATGGGTAGCCCTGGGGAAAAGCCGTGCACCCAGAGTAAGGTGGCTGGGTTGTTGTAGGCGCGGTGCAATACCTCGGGTAGGGTGTTGCCCAGGTTCCAGTTGATGCCCTGCTCGGCTTTGACCTCATTGCCTCGGCGTACCGTATCGTGGTTGCCACAGCCGGTGATCCAGTGATCACCCTGGAAAATTACCTCACAGACCCGCCGCCATTTACGATCCCAAAATCCCTTGATGGAAGGGGTATTGTGGGCAAAAATTAACGGCCCCCACTGGAAGGAGCCTGGCTTCATGTCGGCTAGCTCCCGATAGGTGGACTTTTCTTCCCAGCCTTTTTCCGGCCAAGGGCGACCGTCCTCAAAAATCGTCACGAGCAGCCGCCGATATCCCTGAATATCTTGCACCACATCGCTCATCGCCAGTAGGTAAGCGTCATCCTGCTCAACCCGGCCCGACAGGGGGTTAAAGAAGCGGAAGTCTTGGCCCCCATCTACTCGAATGCCGTCGGCTCCGGTGTTGATTTTGCGGCGCTGCATTTCCAACAAAATCGCGCGCACCTGGGGGAGCTGATGATTTAAGTCTTGGCCGTACATGTTGGGGCCTTTAAAAAACTGCTGCGTGAGCAGCTCTATGCCCTGGTTGTCAGAGTGGCCATAGACCAGGTCATAAATCAGTTGAATTGGCCCTTGAGAAAAGTTGTGGAGGGTAGCGATAAAGTCCACCACTTCATCGGGGCGTAGGCTCTTCAAAATGGAAGGATTTGTCGCGGATGAGGCCAAAATCGGCACGTCATAGCCCCAATTCTGGGTTTGAGATTTGCGTAGGGTGACCTTGAGGTGGGTTGAGGCGGTCTGAGTCGGGTCCGCCTCAACAGCAGGCGGCTCACCCTCTCGGTCCGCGATCGCAAACAAATCGTGATCAATGTCGGCGTCTTCACGGCGGTACTCAATCGTGGGCTCAACTGGCAGGAGTTGGACTGCGTCATACCCGGCATACACGGCCTCTGCTGGCGTCAACAGTGCCCCCTGACTGAGCTTGTCCGACACCTGCTGAAAGATTTGCGTTAATCCGGCTAAACTACCGTCCTCGGAGGCGGTTTTGACATGGATTTGCAAAATATTGGTTGGGGGCGGCACCCTTGGAATCTGGGCATCTGGGATACTTTTCGGGGCAGATGTACGGCGAAAGTAATTGAGATCATTGCGACGACGCTGCAAGGGCCGCATGTCGTAAACCTCGGCTGGGGCAAAGATTCCGTAAGGCACCGAGTACGCCAGTGGATCACGAATGGTGTGAACCCGTTGATCTGCATCCACGTACCGCAACCAATAAAACGAGCCAGCCCGATCGCGTCGCCCTGCCTTTACCCCTGAAACAACGGCCCAGACAAATTCCCCTTGCTGAGCGACAGGGACGCGATCGCGCTGAAAGACCTGTGTCTGCTCTGCGGCTTGAAAATCAATGCCCTCTACAGGGGTAAAAATCTCCAGCTCTAGGGTGCGTTCGGATTGAATCACGTCCGCCGTCAGCTCAGGGGTCCAAAAGCCAAACTCAGTCAACCCATCCCGCCGATAATGCGCCCCCAGCCGTTTAGCCAGCCGTTGTCCGCGCCCAAAGTAGGTGTCCTCAGAGTCCATCACCGATGCTGCCCAATGGAGCAGAGTCTGAGTCTCGTCTTCAATTAGATGAATTTTGGCAGTCTTTGTCGCTGGCACAGGGTCTATTCTCTCTCTGACAAAACGATGGCTATTGGCGCGGCCGCAGTTATTACATCAACCGAGGGATACGCAATGCTGGGATAAGTTTTAGCCTAAATACTATGGATCGAACTGCACTTACCTGACCGACTCATCAGCTGGCGCTGGTTCGAGACGCGAACACGCTTGAACGCAGGGGGAACCGTACTTCAAGCGCAGCCCAAGTATGGCTAATTACCCGTTCGCTTCCAACGGTCCGATATACTGATAAGCGGTTCAAGCAAGTCAACAAAAGGATTGATTGTCATACCCCTAAGGCTTGCTGATACCCCTCCCTGCGTCACCGTTGAACCTCATTTAGGGCTGTCAGACTCAGGATTAGTGATGTGGCAAGACCCGCTCAGCCTCTTCAACCTTAGGCAATTATAGAGCGAGTTTTGAGCGTAATTTCGTCATGATTATCCGTGGCTTCAGTGCTGTGACGTTCGTAATTTAGGTGACCGCCTAAGTTTATTCACTGGCGACCGCCTAAGTTTATTCATTAGGTAATGCCTAAATCGCAGGATACCCACAACGATCACTCGATCTGAGTCTCACCAACCTATTCATCAGCCTCTAATGCAGTACCCGCATTACGCCGTGGCCCATGGATATCGCGGTTAGACCCGTGGATCCGGTGTTCTGAGCACAGCAGTTAGGAGAACTGGCCCCTATGAAGTCTTCGCTAGTCATTCTTTACCATCGAGAGCCCTACGACGAAGTTAAAGAGAATGGCAAAATCATCTATCGAGATAAAAAAAGTCCGAATGGCATTGTCCCGACTCTAAAGACCTTTTTTGCCAACGCTGAAAGCAGCACCTGGATTGCTTGGAAGCAAGTCACCAGCAAGCAGCAAATTAACTTCGAAGAGCGCGTCACCATGGAAGGGGGCAGCGAGAGTTGTGAAGTGCGCCGCATTCCTCTCACAGCCCAGCAGGTCAAGGATTTCTATCACATCACTGCCAAAGAAGCCTTTTGGCCGATCCTGCATTCTTTTCCTGAGCATTTCACCTATGAAAGTTCGGACTGGGACAATTTCCAGAACATCAATCGCCTCTTTGCCGATGCCGCTTGCGAAGATGCCGCCGAAGATGCCCTGATCTGGATCCACGATTACAACCTCTGGCTGACCCCCTACTACATTCGGGAAAAGCTACCCAACGTCAAAATTGCCTTTTTCCACCACACCCCTTTCCCCGCAGCCGATGTGTTTAATATCCTGCACTGGCGACAGGCGATCGTAGATAGCCTTCTCTGCTGCGATTTATGCGGCTTCCATATTCCTCGCTACGTCGAGAACTTTGTCTCCGTTGCCCGCAGCTTGCGCGATGTCCGCATCCAAGAGCGCGAAGCCGTCCGTCCGGCCTTTACCCCTTACGGCCTCGCTCTGGCAGAGCCCGAAATGACCAAAGCCCTCAGCTATCAGGGCCGCACCATCCACCTCGATGCTTTTCCCGTCGGCACCAACCCCCAGTACATCGTGGATGTGGTCAACTCTCCGCCGATTCAAGAACGGGTCGCCGAAGTGCGCCAAGATCTAGGCGATAACAAACTGATTGTGTCGGCAGGTCGGGTTGACTACGTCAAAGGTGCAAAAGAAATGCTGCTCTGCTACGAGCGGCTGCTGCTGCGTAGACCTGAACTGCAAGGCAAGGTTAATTTGATTATGACTGCCGTAAAGGCAGCAGAAGGCATGCGGGTTTATAAAAAAGCCCAGAGTCAAATTGAACAACTCGCCGGTAAAATTAATGGCCGTTTTTCCAAGCTGAACTGGACTCCGATTCTGCTCTTTACTGAGCCGATTCCATTTAAGGACTTAATGGCGTTTTATCGCACTGCTGATATTGCTTGGATTCCGCCCTTAAGAGATGGCTTGAACTTGGTCGCTAAAGAGTATATTTCTGCCCATCAAGGACAGGACGGCGTTCTGATTTTGTCAGAATTTACGGGGTCTGCAGTCGAATTGTCAGATGCAATTTTGACAAATCCTTACTCCGACAAACATATGGATGAATGCATTGACCAAGCCCTAGACATGTCTCCTGAAGAGCAAAAGACTCGCATGGACAAGCTCTATAAAGCGGTCTGTCAGTACGATGTCCAAGAGTGGGCCAATCATATGTTCCGTGAAGCCAATGCCAAAGCGTTAACGCCTTAACCTGCGTTAGTCTAGGGCGTGTCATGGATGATCAACACTAATCTGACTGGGTAGGCATGACCACGCCCGCCCCTGCAACCCTGCCAGGAGCTGTAATCAAAGTACATCGAGGATTTAAATCTGATTGATGACAGCCCTAGGGCCAACGGTTGAGATATAGGGATATTCACTACCTTTTTTAAATCAGTGAGCGTAGTGAATATCTGAATAACTTTGATGCTGACACCTGCTGAATATATCTATAAATAGATGTCTTTTATGCCAGACTTGCAAGCAATTCAAAACCGTAACTATGATCTGATCGTTATTGGTGGCGGCATTAATGGTGCGGCAACGGCAAGGGACGCAGCGCTACGGGGCTTGTCGGTACTGCTGCTCGAAAAAAATGATTTCGCGGGAGGCACTACCAGTTGGTCGACCCGTTTAGTGCATGGTGGGCTGCGTTATCTCGAATATTTTGAATTTTCCTTAGTTAGGGAGTCTTTGCGAGAGCGCGAAATCTTACTGCGCACCGCCCCCCATTTGGTAAAGCCCATCCAAATGACCATTCCCATCTATGGTGGGGGCTCCCGACAATATTGGGAAATTCAGGCGGGCATGCTCTTATACGACACGCTCAGCTATGACAAAAGTCTGCCCAATCACCGCATGTTGCCCGCCCCAAAGTTTCGGCAACTGTTTCGCGCTGTTGATCACGTCGCCGCCAAAGGGGCCGCTCAGTATTATGATGGCCAAGCAGAATATGCTGAGCGCCTTTGCCTAGAGATTGTTCTAGATGCTCAGTCCGCTGGGGCCGATGTCCTCAACTACACTACCGTTACAGATTTAGAACGCCAGGGTGATCGCATTACAGCGCTCATAGCCCATCACCAAAAGAGTGAGCAGACCTTCACGGTTACCCTGCCTGCAACAGCCGTCGTCGCCAATATTTCTGGCCCTTGGGTCGATCGCGTACTGGGATTGGGAAAACACGCGAATTCGACGGATGACTTTGGGGGCGATCGCAAAATTGGTGGCACCAAAGGCAGTCACATCATTGTTGACCCTTTTCCTGGGGCACCCGATACCGCCCTCTATGTAGAAGCTAAATCTGACGGTCGGCCCTATTTCATCGTGCCCTGGCTGGGGCAATACCTGATTGGCACCACCGACCTGCCCTATAGCGGCGATTTAGATACCTTTAAAGCCGACGATGCGGAAGTAGATTACCTACTGAAAGAAACCAATCAGGTGCTGCCTACCGCTCGGCTGACGCGAGAGGATGTGCGGTTTACCTACTCAGGGGTGCGCCCTTTGCCCTATAGCGAAGGCAAAAAGGCAGGCAGCATTACCCGCGCTCACATTCTGCATGACCACACCCGTGAAGGGGTCAGCAATCTGCTCTCTCTCATTGGTGGCAAGCTCACGACCCACCGGCAAGTGGGTGAAGAAATCACCGACTGGGCTTTCAAAAAGCGGGGGCAAACAGCTCCAGCTTGTCCGACCCGAGATCGTCCCTTACCGGGCTGCATTTTCCCGGATGATGATCGAGTGCAACAGGTGTTTGCTCAATATGGCGATCGCGTTGCTGTCCAGAGTTTGGATTACCTCAATCAGGTATACGGTGCCAATGCCCTCAACGTTCTCTCTCTTGTAGACGAAGCCCCCGAGTTGGCCCAGCCGATTCGACCTGGCAGGCCCGAAATCAAGGCACAAATTGTTTACGCGGTCCGAGCCGAAATGGCCCAAACGCTATTAGACATTACGCGCCGTCGCACGACCCTCGCCATGGCAGGCAATTATGGCTTTGACATTTTGCCTGCGCTCTCAGAGATACTCCAGCGATATTGCGATTGGTCATCGGAACATTGCCAGCAGCAGCAGCAAGATTACCGAGCCTTTATGGAAGCCAATTGCATTCCTGACTATGCCTTAACGGCATCAGCACCCTCTGACGCCTCGGTTCGTTCTGTTGCAGTCGCAACTGCAGATACATCGCTTTAAAACGCAAAGATAGTCGCTAGAGCTCAACCCAAAGCCCTAAATTGGAAGAGGGCGACCAATATGACATTATTATTGGCTTGCTCTCTTCCCACCATCATCTCTAATTAATAGTGATCGGTTAACTCCTTCACTCTGCAGTCCATGCCCTCTTCCACTGCCGCGATTTCCCTAGATCCCCAACAGGCTCAGGAACAATCTGCTGATTTGACGATTTTGGGGGCCGGAGCCTGGGGTACGGCTCTAGCTTCCTTAGTGGTCAAAAACGATCACACAGTTTGTCTGTGGTCGCGTCGAGGATCGCTCTCCCTGGCTGAAGCCGTCAAAGATGCCCACGTGATTTTGTCGGCAATCTCGATGAAAGGGGTCTCAGGGGTCGTTGAGCAGCTCAAAGCGCTGGATATTCCTGCAGACACTATTCTGGTGACGGCCACAAAAGGGTTAGACCCCGAAACCACCCGTACCCCCTCCCAAATCATTCAGGCTGCCTTTCCCGAAAACCCAGTGGTTGTGCTGTCTGGCCCTAATCTCTCTAAGGAAATAGAGCAGGAATTACCCGCCGCGACGGTTGCCGCCAGCGATCGCCCTGAGGCTGCCGAAGTGCTTCAATATCTATTCTCATCCGATACATTTCGGGTTTATAGCAGCCCTGATCCCCTCGGAGCTGAGCTAGGCGGCACTTTGAAAAACGTGATTGCGATCGCCGTCGGGGTTTGTGAAGGTTTGAACCTGGGATCCAATGCTCGCTCAGCCCTAATCACAAGGGCCATTCCAGAAGTAATCCGCATCGGCACGCACCTGGGTGGACAAGCGGAAACGTTTTTAGGACTGTCGGGCCTAGGGGATATGCTAGCGACCTGCACCAGTCCCTTGAGCCGCAATTATCGCGTCGGCTACGGTCTATCCCAAGGGAAGGATCTAAAGCAGATCTTGGCCGACTTGGGAAGCACCGCAGAGGGGGTAAACACCACCGAAGTCCTGGTCACCATTGCCAATCGGGAAGAAATTCCTGCGCCAATTGCCCGTCAGGTATACCGCTTACTCAAAGGAACCATTACCGCCAACGAGGCCGTAGAAGCCTTGATGGCTAGAGAACTCAAGCCAGAGTCCTGTGATCTCCTGTGAGCCCCGTCCTTAATGGCCCGTCCCCAATGAATAGATCTACAACAGACCGACGCAATCTATGCTGCTTCACTAAGGGCTACCATTAATTACGATTAGGATCCCTGTGTTGCAACGGTTTCAGCCCCTAGAATGTTACAGAAATAGGCGCTGTCAACTTGCCCAGTAAGGCTTTCACCCGTAATTGATGAAGCGCCCCAGACTAATCAACTGACTGAGTTTCAGGTTGCGTCTCCTCTAAAGATTCCTCAGATTCTGTCTCCCAAGAGTAAGGGGCGGCATCTAATCTTTCCTCTATTGGGCTCTCCTCAGGAAGGATTTCCTGGGGAGCTAAATTTTCTAGAGACTCGTCATCACTAGGCTCTGGTGCGGCTGAGTCAGTCTCCGCATCTATACCAACATTGATGGATTCACGACCCGGTTCATTTACCTCAAGGATAGCTGGCTCATTATTAGTTTCCAGATTGGCATCCTCATTGCTTTCGGCATTGAGGTCATCTGATGGTTGCTCCTCAGCCTGCAGCGTTTGTATTGGCTCTGCTGCATTCACATCAGAGGATGAATCACCTGGTTCATCCTCTGCAGGCATGACATCGATTGAAATGTTGTCCTCTTCTGAGGTTTGATCACCGATTGATTCAGGAGGCGTTGTCTGATCTGCTGATAGCTCGCTGTCTGCCTGAATGGCATTATCTTCACGCCGATCTGTCTCAGATTCTGAGCCGTCTACTTCCTCAGGGAGCGCTTCAGTTTCAGGCGATTCCTCTGCTTCTAATTGCTCCTCTGGGGTGATCACAGGGGGTTCATAGGTCGGATCAACCAAAACCCGTGCCAGATCGGTGGGTATTTCATCCCGCACCAGCCGCGACAAAGTGTCCATTTCACCAGGCTGATACTCGACGATCCCAATCGCACTGTTAAACGGACCTGGAAATTGTTGACCGGTTTCATCGATTAGCTCGACCTTGACCCAGTTTTGACCGGGCTTGAAACCTCTGAGATATAGCGGCTGCCAGCGATCGAAGACAAAAGACTCGCCATTCACGGTGCAGCGAATGCGCCAATCTAGTACAGTGTCATCTTCGGCTGCAATCATGTGCAGCGGCACATTGCTCAGGTGGAGATCTAATAAGATTGGCTCCGCACCATAGTGCCCCTGGGGTTGGCCGTAGGTCAGCAGCGGGGTGTTTTGCCCGATACTATTCGCTGAGGATGGGGTGAAGATATTAAAGGTCGCCTGATCAAATGCGCCTGCATTTTTAAATGACTCATGCCAAGGACTGGCGGCAAAAGCGCGAAGCGTGTGGGTGCCAGGCGCAAGATTATCAAAGGTGATCGTGGTGTCGGCATCGTAGATATCTTGGCCGGGTTGGTCATCTAAAATCAGATGCAAGTGGGGACCCAACCCCAAGTCAGGATCTTGATAGATGGGCAGATCTCGAACGCGGATCTGCACGGACACGGTAAGTTGCTCTAGAGTTGCACCATCCTTCGGCGACACAATCTGCACTTGAGGCTCATAAACCTCTAAAAAAGACTTGAGCGTTTGAACGGTTTCTGGTGGTGAAACCTCGCTTAAACTCCCCTGCAACGGCAAGATTTGCTGAGAACCGTCATTGATATCTAAAAGAGGCGTCGTATTAATAGAAGGGCGATCGCAACTTCCGAGGCTAACAGAGAGCAATATCACTAGAACCAAAACGACTGCTCGCCGCCACCAATACTGAAATAGATCCCGGCACCACACAGCTTTACTGCCTCCCATCACCCTACCGCTCCTCAGCCTGGATACATCAATAGCCCAGCTATCCGAAATTCAGAAGTACTCTCCGAACCGACTTAACACTGCCTAAACAGACACTTACCTGCTGCAGGCAGTTACAAACCAGAATTTGAGTCTGGTCAATATTAATGATCTCAATGAATGGCATAAATTGCAGCTCATATTTAATGCCCAAAATGGAGTCAAGTAGCCCATAGAAATGCCCCAGCTTTGGTAGGAACACAAAATTACTCAAAATAAATTTACATAAATTTACGGTCTCATCGTTGAGGGTCATTGTTATCGTTCATCTTATAGATTGAGAATTGTTAATGAACAGGTCTTTCAGTGTACTTTTTGCCCTTGGAGTGTTGCCAGAACCCAGTCTGGGTAAGAACTTGCCGCTTTTGAAATATTGTTAACCTCTTTCCAAGTGATGTAAGGTCGGAGACTATAATGCTCAAAAGCAATGTAGGCCGGAGTCCGCGTGATCATAGGGTTTTAGTGACCTGAAAGATTGCAAACTTTACGATGCGGCTTGCAACTCTTTGTAATAGCTCGTTTGTCTAGAGAGGAGAGTCTCCATGACAACTACCCCGCGCGAGCGGGAGGCAGAGGTAAAGGTGTCTGTTGATGTTGACCCAGTACCTACTTCTTTTGAGAAGTGGGCTAAGCCAGGTCACTTTGATCGCACCCTTGCTCGAGGTCCCAAAACCACAACTTGGATCTGGAACCTCCATGCCGACGCTCACGATTTCGATAGTCATACCAGTGACTTAGAGGATATTTCGCGCAAAATTTTTAGTGCGCATTTCGGCCATCTGGCCGTTGTCTTCATCTGGTTGAGCGGCATGTACTTCCATGGCGCTCGTTTTTCTAACTATGAAGCTTGGCTAACAGATCCCACGGCGATTAAGCCTAGTGCTCAGGTCGTCTGGCCGATCTTTGGTCAAGAAATTTTGAATGGCGATGTGGGTGGTGGTTTCCACGGCATTCAGATCACCTCTGGTCTGTTCCAGATGTGGCGTGCTAACGGCATTACCAATAGCTTTGAGCTGTACTGCACTGCCATCGGTGGTCTAGTCATGGCTGGCTTAATGCTGTTCGCTGGCTGGTTCCATTACCACAAGAAGGCTCCCAAGCTGGAGTGGTTCCAAAATGTGGAATCCATGATGAACCACCACTTGGCGGGTTTGTTGGGTTTGGGATGTCTCGGGTATGCCGGTCAGCAAATTCATGTCTCATTGCCTATTAACGCTTGCTTAGACGCGATTGATGCGGGTAAGCCGTTGACAATTGGCGGTCAGGTGATTGATTCAGTTGCGGCTATTCCGCTACCCCATGAGTGGATTCTGAATCCCGGTTTGATGGCGGACTTATATCCGAGCTTTGCTCAAGGTCTAACTCCGTTCTTCACCCTTAACTGGGGAGCCTATGCTGACTTTTTGACTTTCAAAGGTGGCTTAAATCCCGTCACTGGCGGTCTTTGGCTGTCTGATACGGCTCACCACCACTTGGCGCTAGCCGTTCTCTTTATCATTGCTGGGCACATGTACCGTACCAACTGGGGTATTGGTCACAGCATGAAGGAGATTCTGGAAGGTCATAAAGGCGATCCCCTTCTCTTTGGTGGAAAAGGTCATGATGGTCTCTACGAG
Source organism: Leptolyngbyaceae cyanobacterium (assembly GCA_050043365.1). Taxonomy (GTDB): domain Bacteria; phylum Cyanobacteriota; class Cyanobacteriia; order Phormidesmidales; family Phormidesmidaceae; genus PCC-6406. The sequence goes on along the minus strand of JBHJIP010000056.1, from coordinate 48,916 downwards.
AACTTGACAACCTCTTGGCATGCTCAGCTAGCTGTCAACTTGGCTATTTTGGGTTCTTTAACAATCATCGTTGCGCATCACATGTATGCGATGCCGCCTTATCCATACATTGCGATCGACTACCCAACCCAGCTGGGTCTTTTTACCCATCACGTTTGGATTGGTGGTTTCTTGATCGTAGGTGCTGCTGCGCACGCTGCCATCTTTATGGTTCGTGACTACGATCCAGAAGTGAATATGGATAACGCGCTAGATCGGATGATCCGTTCTCGCGATGCCATCATTTCTCACTTGAATTGGGTTTGTATTTTCCTCGGCTTCCATAGCTTTGGTCTGTACATCCATAACGACACGATGCGGGCCTTGGGTCGTCCCCAAGACATGTTCTCGGATTCTGCAATTCAGTTGCAGCCCGTATTTGCTCAATGGATCCAAGGTCTCCATACCGCTGCTGCAGGTGCAACTGCACCGAATGCTTTGGCTGGTGTGAGCCCTGCTTTTGGCGGAGATATTGTTGCGGTTGCTGGCAAAGTCGCCATGATGCCCATCAGCTTGGGTACAGCGGACTTCATGGTGCACCATATCCATGCGTTCACCATCCACGTGACAGCACTCATCCTTCTGAAAGGGGTTTTGTATTCACGTAGTTCTCGCTTGATTCCCGATAAAGGTCAGCTTGGTTTCCGGTTCCCTTGTGATGGACCCGGTCGTGGCGGCACCTGCCAAGTCTCTGGCTGGGATCATGTGTTCCTCGGTCTGTTTTGGATGTACAACTCCCTATCGATTGTGATTTTCCACTTCAGTTGGAAGATGCAGTCTGATGTCTGGGGAAGCGTTTCTCAGAACGGCACGGTTTCGCATATTACCGGGGGTAACTTTGCGGACAGCGCCATCACTATTAATGGCTGGCTGCGCGATTTTCTCTGGGCTCAGGCCTCTCAGGTTATCAACTCCTATGGCTCGGCAACGTCAGCCTATGGATTGATGTTCTTAGGTGCTCACTTTGTTTGGGCGTTCAGCCTGATGTTCCTCTTCAGTGGCCGTGGCTACTGGCAGGAACTGATTGAGTCTATTGTTTGGGCTCATAACAAGCTGAAAGTGGCTCCTGCCATTCAGCCTCGCGCTCTCAGTATTACTCAGGGCCGTGCTGTTGGTGTTGCTCACTACCTCCTGGGCGGAATTGCCACTACGTGGGCATTCTTCCATGCTCGAATACTGTCAATCGGTTAGCAGGAGGACCTAATAAAAGCAAATGGCGACTAAATTTCCAAAATTTAGCCAAGCTCTGGCCCAAGATCCGACGACACGTCGGATCTGGTACGGAATTGCCACTGCCCATGACTTTGAAAGCCATGATGGTATGACGGAGGAAAATCTTTATCAAAAGATTTTTGCCTCTCACTTTGGCCATCTCGCGATCATTTTCTTGTGGACCTCGGGCAACCTCTTCCACGTCGCTTGGCAAGGTAACTTTGAGCAGTGGATCAAAGATCCGCTGAATGTCCGTCCCATCGCCCATGCGATTTGGGACCCCCACTTTGGCCAGTCAGCAGTAGATGCGTTTACTCAGGCTGGTGCTTCTAACCCCGTTAATATCGCTTATTCCGGTGTGTATCACTGGTGGTACACCATCGGCATGCGGACCAACGGGGAGCTATACGCTGGCTCAGTTGGACTGCTGATTCTGTCTGCTGTTCTGCTGTTCGCAGGCTGGCTACACTTGCAACCCAAGTTCAGCCCAAGCCTGTCTTGGTTCAAAAATGCTGAATCTCGCCTTAACCACCATTTGGCTGGTTTGTTCGGGGTTAGCTCTTTGGCTTGGACCGGCCACTTAGTTCACGTTGCTATTCCCGAAGCTCGGGGTCAGCATGTCGGTTGGGACAACTTCTTGTCCACACCACCGCATCCGGATGGGCTCATGCCCTTCTTCACTGGTAACTGGGGAGTTTATGCTCAAAACCCAGATACTGCTGATCACGTTTTTGGCACCGCTCAAGGTGCGGGAACCGCAATTTTGACCTTCTTGGGTGGTTTTCACCCCCAAACAGAGGCGCTCTGGCTCACGGATATTGCCCATCACCATTTGGCGATCGCCGTCCTATTCATCGTTGCGGGTCATATGTACCGGACTAACTTCGGTATTGGCCACAGCATGAAAGAGATCATGAATGCCCATAAGCCACCCGAAGGCACACCTTTCGGTGGAATGATTGGCGATGGTCACAAGGGAATGTATGACACATACAACAACTCCCTGCACTTCCAATTGGGCTGGCACCTGGCATGTCTAGGTGTTGTGACCTCGTTGGTTGCCCAGCACATGTATTCCCTACCGTCCTATGCCTTTATTGCTAGGGACTACACGACTCAAGCTGCGCTCTATACCCATCACCAGTACATTGCTGGTTTCTTGATGGTGGGTGCTTTTGCCCATGGCGCAATCTTCTTGATTCGGGATTACGATCCTAAGCTGAATGAAAACAATGTTCTGGCTCGCATGCTGGAGCATAAGGAAGCCTTGATTTCCCACCTGAGTTGGGTTTCTCTCTTCCTGGGTTTCCATACTCTGGGTCTCTACGTTCATAACGACGTAGTGATGGCCTTCGGCACCCCTGAGAAGCAAATCCTGGTTGAGCCTGTGTTTGCTCAGTGGGTTCAAGCTGCATCTGGCAAGATGCTCTATGGCTTTGACACTTTATTGTCTAATCCTGACAGCATTGCTACCACAGCTTGGCCAAATGCGGGGAATGTTTGGCTCCCTGGATGGATGGACGCTATCAATAGCGGTACAAACTCTCTGTTCCTAACGATTGGTCCTGGTGACTTCTTAGTTCACCATGCGATCGCTCTGGGTCTACACACCACCACTCTCATCTTGGTGAAGGGTGCTCTGGATGCCCGAGGCTCTAAGCTGATGCCCGATAAAAAGGACTTTGGCTATAGCTTCCCTTGTGATGGCCCTGGTCGTGGCGGCACCTGCGACATCTCTGCGTGGGATGCCTTCTACTTAGCCATGTTCTGGATGCTAAATACCATTGCCTGGTTGACCTTCTACTGGCACTGGAAGCATCTAGCGGTCTGGTCAGGTAACGTTGCTCAGTTTAATGAGAGTTCAACGCACCTAATGGGCTGGTTCCGAGACTACCTGTGGCTCAATTCCTCACAGCTAATCAATGGCTACAACCCCTACGGGATGAATAATCTCTCCGTGTGGGCTTGGATGTTCCTATTTGCTCACCTCGTTTGGGCAACTGGGTTCATGTTCTTGATCTCCTGGCGAGGTTACTGGCAAGAGCTGATTGAGACCATTGTTTGGGCTCATGAGCGCACTCCTCTAGCGAACCTGGTTCGCTGGAAAGACAAGCCAGTTGCACTATCTATTGTGCAAGCCCGTGTAGTGGGGCTAGCTCACTTTACGGTCGGCTTTATTCTGACCTATGCGGCCTTCCTAATTGCCTCTACATCGAGTCGATTCGGTTGATAGTTACTCATTAGGTCACCCTTTAAAGCTCCTTCAGCGTTGTCTGAAGGAGCTTTATTTCTTTTGAGGCAACTCAGCGACCTCACTCTGCTGCATCTGACCTGAGGACAGTTCTTGAGAAGAATTTACCTGGCTCTGGTGTTGACGCTTCGCGATAATCGATGTGACGACATCTCTGGTGGGTGCCCTCGATAACCAGTGCACGAATCGAGAAATCGTTTTGTTCAGGGGTAATGGGGGTATGCACAAGACCTACCCCTAGATAAATTCTTGTCTTGAGATCTCTTTAAGGGTTGATGAATGGGTGACAGGGGCTAATTCGAGATTTCCGCCAGCTCAATCACTTGATTGTTGTAGTCCTTAACCAAAAAATTTAGGGGCTTGTCGCGGCGCAACTTATGGCGCACCCCTTGGGTTTGAACCCGCATCAAAATATTTTCTAGGCAGTCGTGATCAAAGCAAACATGGCGTTGGCGATCGCGATGTCCCCGACTTGCTCCACTAATGACATGGAGCTGAGTATCTTTTTTGAGCTGATACCAGAGGCCATCAGGGCTGCTGTAATCGGAGTTCATACTGCCCATATCGTCGCTAGCCATGAGCGGATCTAACCCCGCTGAGCCCAGGGTCTGCTCATAGTTGTAGTAGTAATGCAAAGGCACATCAGCCGCTTGCAGACGCAGCATGCCTTCATAAAACTGTCGAGCCGCCTCCAGATCAGAAACCATCACGGTATGAACCTTGGGTGCACTGCTTAAGAACATCCACATGGCCCCGGCATAGGCTACGAGCAGCATCACCATGATGCCTTGGGTCGATAACAGACTATCCATTGGCACTCCCTAAACCAGTCTTCTCAACAAACGGATTCATCAAAGCTCCGTTCACAATGCCCATCCCCTCGTCGTCAGACCTGATCTCTCGATCAAGGGTTCACGGGGTGGGGTTCCTTTATCAACTCATGCTCAAGGCGTCCCTTAATCGCTTAGTTTATCAACGGCTGCAAGGAGAAGGAATGGCGACGTTAGAAACCTAATGGCTAAAGGTTTTTAGCCTTAAATCGTGCCGGAGGCTTTCTGAGCCCAGCTATGTAACCGTCGCCTCATAGTCAAATTAGGCCCAATTCGGGATGAATTAAGGCAGCTTTTTTAAAAAAATTCGTTCCCTTTAAAAAACTGTCGCTATAGTATGAGCACCTCAATGGTTGGTCCTGCGTTAACCCCAGAAGTGATGTCTGTACAAATTCCCTATTTCCCCGAAGCCAGTCACGAGATTGTGCAGCAGCTCGCGCCCTTGAGCGATCGCGACCTTGTACATCACTTTAAAGCGGATCCCACTGCAGGCCGTTACTTTACAACCATTTTTTGTCGCTATAGCCCCATTGTCTATAGCCTAATTCGCCATTCAGCCCGGTCTCCGGTTCAAGCCGATTACCTATTCGCCCTGACCTGGCGGCACATTTTGAATGAATTAGGAGGGCTTGAACTTCCGGCAGAAGAGCCCACTCCCGAACACGGCGCACAGCCCGTCACCTCATTACAGAGCTGGTTGATTAACCTGACCGCTCTCTGCATTAACCAAGCCGTCTTGCCAGAGGTTGAAGAGATTCACTATGTCTTGGCGGAGGCGTCTCCGCCTCTGTGGTGCTACACCGAACGGGCGTTGAATCAGCTTGAGCCGATTGAGCGATTGATCATCATCATGGCCCAAACCTTCCGGTGGAGCGACACCCGCATTGCCGCTTACCTACAAGCCGAAGGGGAGCAGATTACCCCTGTCGCCGTGGCCAGTCGCTTGCGGATCGCCTGCCGCCACCTCGCCGAAGCCCTGCCTGAGGATATTCGTCAGATTTACTTGCCGACAGCCCCGACCTCTCCCTCTGAAGCCGTTCGCGTACCAGAGTTAGCGGCAGCCAGTCCTGAATCATTGACGTCAATGGTGTGAATGTAAAACCGATGAAACTGCGACCCGCGCGATGGCTCCCTCTGTTAGCAGCAGGCTTCATAGGGGGGGCTGGATTCAGCCTTGAGGCAGTTGCCTCAGAGCAGTTGGAGCGGCAACTGGATATCCGCCCCGAAAATGGCACCCAGGGACGTTCTCGGGATGTTGCTGATCAGCTGCTGCGTTTGGGCAGTCAAGAGCTTGAAGCTGGTGAATATGATCGGGCGATCGCGGCTTGGTACCGGGCCATTGATATTTATCACGCCCTAGGTGATGGTGTCTCAGCCGGGATTGCCTACGACTACATTGGCCTCACCTACGCCCAGCTCGGTCTGTATCCTGAGGCTGAAGATACCCTCAGACGGCGGCTATCTGTCGCTCAAGATTATCGAGATTTCCGCGGGCAAGTCCATGGCTGGAACAATCTTGGCAGTATTTTTCTGCAGCGAGGGCGGTGGTCATCTGCCCAATCGGCCTTCCAGTCAGCCCTCGATATTGCAGAAGATATTGACGATCATGCCGGTATTGGCCTGTCTCTCAGTAACTTGGGTTTAGCGGCTCAATTACAGGGGCAGTTTGAAGATGCTCGTAAATATTACGAAAGTGCTGCTGGATATCGCTTCCGAGCCGGAGACTTGCTCGGGCAAGCTAATACCAACAATAATTTGGGCGATGTCTATGTCGAACTTGAGGATTTCGGATCGGCTCTGGGGGCTTACCTGGTCGCCCGAGATGCCGCTCAACAAACAGGCGATCGCGCCAATTGGCTGCGGGCCTTAGATGGCCTGATCGATATCTATCAGGCTCGGGATGATCGGGGCGATTTGATTCAAGTCGAGCGCTTTTTAAATGAGCGGATCACCCTGACTTCCGCAGCCGAGGCCACGCCATCCCAACGCATGTATACCTGGCAGCAACTGGGAGAGTACTATCAGCGGATTGGTGATCTGCCCGCAGCACGGGACGCCTATGAGCAGGCTCTGTTCTTGGCCCGCCAACTCGAAAATGGCCGCCAAGAGGGTGTCTTGATGAATTTACTCGGTAGTCTGTAGGGGGATTTCTGGGGTTGTTTCTACCTGGCTTGCAAGGCAGACCCCTCCCAACCTCCCCTTGCCAAGGGGAGGTGCCGCAGGCGGTGGGGTATTTTCTTTCCCGGAAATGTCCTAAGGGCATCCAACTGCATCTGACCGGAATACCCCATCGCCCCAACTGGATGGCGGCACGCAGAATCACGATGGCCCCAATCAATCGCCATGGCTGAGTCAGTCCCGTTTCGTTTTGACATTGTTACCCTTTTCCCCGATTTTTTTGCGTCGCCGCTGCAGTCTGGCCTGCTTGGTAAAGCCCTAGAGCGGCAGATTGCCACGGTACATCTCACTAATCCCCGCGACTTTACCACCGACAAGCATCACCGGGTGGATGATGAACCCTATGGCGGTGGGGTGGGCATGTTGATGAAGCCAGAGCCGATTTTTGCTGCAGTCGAATCCCTGCCGCAATTCCCCCGTCGTGAGGTAATTTTGCTAACGCCCCAGGGGGAGCCCATGGCACAACCCTTACTCCAAAACCTGGCCGCGAATTACGACCAGCTTGTTCTGATCTGTGGTCATTACGAGGGAGTGGATGAGCGGGTGCTGCATTTAGTCACCCGAGAAGTGTCCTTGGGGGACTTTGTCCTAACCTGCGGAGAGATTCCCGCCTTAGCCTTGCTGAATGGGGTGATTCGGCTGCGACCTGGCACCGTTGGCAAAACCGATTCCCTTAAGTACGAGAGCTTTGAAACCGCCCTGCTGGATTATCCTCAATACACTCGTCCGGCTGTATTTCGAGATTGGGCCGTGCCAGACGTGCTGAGATCGGGGAATCATGCCGCCATTGAGCAGTGGCGACATGAGCAGCAGTGTCAACGAACCGCAGCTCGACGCCCCGACTTATATCAGCAGTGGTTACAGCAATCAGTTGAAGAATCATAGCGCTCCAGACCAGCAGGCTATAGTCTGAGGCCAGCATCACTCAGGCTCCCTTCCGTTTGCCCCCTGTGTTGCACATCACTGAGTCCGGTGCCTCTTGCTGGCCATAATCTAACCATGACACTTAGAATTGGCTACGGTTACGACATTCATCGTTTAGTGGCAGATCGTCCCCTGATCTTAGGGGGTGTGACCTTAGAGCATGAGCTTGGTTTACTAGGGCACAGTGATGCCGATGTACTCACCCATGCGATCATGGATGCCCTTTTAGGGGCGTTGAGCCTGGGGGACATTGGCCGCTATTTCCCCCCTAGCGACCCTAAGTGGGCCGGAGCTGATAGCATCCAACTCTTGCAGCAGATCAACCAAATGGTGCGCGATCGCGGTTGGTCCATCGTCAATATTGACAGCGTGGTCGTGGCGGAGCGGCCCAAGCTCAAACCCCATATCGACGCCATGCGAACCACCCTAGCCAAAGCCCTAGACGTCGAACCGGCTCAGGTGGGGGTCAAAGCAACGACCAATGAGAAGCTGGGACCGACCGGTCGCGAAGAAGGCATCTCCGCCTACGCTGTCGCTTTACTGACTCAAAATGGGGCAGACGTACGTTAATTAAACGTCACAAAATTCCTATCAGGACTGTGGTTCTATAATTCAGCGCCTTTTCAAAGCAACATAATTTGAGATATTGCGTAATTTTTATGGGTGTGTCCTGAAGATCCTCTGTAAGATCACCATATCCGTGCTTTTAAGCCGTCTGCTTTTGGTAGAAACACTTGCCCTAATGAATCGCAGGCTAGGTCACTCGCTCTCACGACACTTCCCCTGAGTAGAGAGTGGCACAGGATACGTCTCTTCCTAAATCTTGAGGTATTTTTAGCTAGTAGAGGTAAATCGAAATGGGTGTGCTCAACCAAATGACTACAGTAGTTTCCGTCGGCTGGCAGCAGCCCAGCTCTATAACCCCTTGGCGGTTTTCAGGCATTCCGCCCGAGCGCCAAGGGTTACGAGGAGAGTACGATTACCATGGCCTCGCTAAGCGCGTCTGGCGATGCTATCAAGAGAATTTTCGCAAAGCTGATTTAGCCCAACTCACCATCCGCCAAAGGGGGCGGGTGATCAGCTTGCAGGGATGGATTCCCAGTGAGCAGCATCTTCAGCAATTAGCCCAGTTGGCCCTGGCACTAGCCGGCACCGCTCGGGTTGAAACCCACAGAGTTGTGGTGCTTATGCCAGCGGCAGTATCGGTTGCAGCATCGGTTCAAGGGGCTGTTTGAAAACGTTTTCAAACAGCCTTACTTCGTTGAGCCCTGTGGTATTCACTCCAGAGCCTTGTTTATTCCCATTCAATGGTGCCAGGGGGTTTCGAAGTAATGTCGTACACCACGCGATTTACCCCATCCACTTCATTCACAATTCGGTTTGAAATTGCCTCTAGTAACTCATAGGGGGCGCGCGACCAGTCTGCGGTCATGCCATCTTCGCTAGAGACGAGGCGTAAAACAATCGGGTAAGCATAGGTGCGTTGATCGCCCATCACCCCCACACTCTTTACAGGCAGCAGCACCGCAAACGCCTGCCAAAAGTCGTGATAGAGTCCCCGCTCTCGGATTTCTTCTCGGACGATATAGTCGGCATCCCGCAAAATATTCAGCTTGCCAGCCGTCACCTCTCCCAAAATCCGAATCGCTAAGCCAGGTCCAGGGAAGGGATGGCGACGGACAATTTCTTCGGGGAGCCCCACCGATCGCCCCACTTTTCGGACTTCATCTTTAAACAGCTTCCGCAGGGGCTCCACCAGCTTGAACTGAAGATCTTTGGGCAAACCGCCGACATTATGGTGGCTCTTAATCTTGACCGCAACCCGCTCCCCGGTTTTCGGGTCGATGTTGGTATCGGCTGACTCAATTACGTCAGGGTAGAGGGTACCTTGGGCCAGGTAGTCGAAGGGTCCGAGACGTTTGGACTCTTCCTCAAAGACCCGAATAAACTCGTGGCCAATGCGCTTGCGTTTTTCCTCTGGGTCCGTGACGCCGTTTACTTTCTCTAGGAAGCGATCGCGGGCATTGATGTATTCCACATCGATATGGAACTTATCGCGGAAGAGTTCGACCAAGCGCTCGGGCTCCTTTTTGCGCATAAAGCCCTGGTCAATAAACATACAGGTGAGCTGATCGCCAATCGCCTTGTGCAGCAAAAAGGCCAAGGTAGAGGAATCGACTCCACCGGAGAGGGCCAATAGGACTCGCTTATCGCCAACCCTGGCTTTAACCTCGCGAATGGCCTCTTCTACGAAGGCGGCAGTAGTCCAAGTAGGCTCGCAGTGACAAATGTGATAAACGAAGTTGCGGATCAACGCCTGTCCACCCTCGGAGTGAACCACCTCTGGGTGGAATTGAACCCCGTAAAACTGGCGGGCGGGATGGGCTACGGCGGCACTGGGGGTATTGTCGGTATGGGCCAGCACCTCAAACCCTTCAGGGAGATGAGTTACAGAGTCCCCGTGACTCATCCACATGGTGGCCCCATCTTTCACATTGGTGAGCAAATCCGTGGGGTCGTCAATATGCAGGGACGCTTTGCCATACTCACCGCGATCGGCCTGCTCGACCCGACCGCCCAGTTGCTGCACCATCAGCTGCATGCCGTAGCACACGCCCAAAATCGGAATTCCCAAATTCCAAATTTCGGGATCGCAATGGGGCGCGTGGTCGGCATAGACTGAGTTGGGTCCCCCAGACAAAATGATGCCTTTGGGGTTGAGCTGCTTGAGTTGCTCAACCGGGGTGCGATAAGACAGTACCTCTGAGTACACCTCAGTTTCTCGAATGCGACGGGCAATCAGCTCAGAATATTGGGAGCCAAAATCTAAGATGATCAGCATCTGCCGATTGAGCTCAGCCATGCCAGTAATCGGGGTCGGGTTCTCAGTTTGTACAGTCATGGTTGGCCTCCTTGCCGATAAAGATAAGTTGATTCGGTGATCAGGTTAGGAGCCAAGGGGCTCCTAAAGTTTTCATAGGATTCAGATAGATGGAACGAGACCTCGGTCTAGAAAAGCAAGACCGATAGTCAGGGACAGGTTAAGCGCGAATGGGCAGGCGGGTTGCCTTCAGGATTGAAAGTTGAGGGTGGTTTTAAGGGATTAGGTTCGAGCCCCTCAATTACGGCTATCGGTACAGCTTGGCTAAGCCCTCACTTTAATCAACTGCCCAAATTGGGCGAAGCGCTGATCGATTGAACCGAGTGTAGTGTCTGAATACTAAAAGCGGAAAAATATTCCTATTAGCTTATCAAAGCTGTGAAAGATATGCGTGGGCCGATGCACTGATGGCTACAAACTGCCGTGCCCGATCAAAGAGGGCTGCACCGACGGTAACTGAGCGATCGCTATGGGTCTGAATGTAGTCTCGGGTGCGGCGTTCAATCCTTGCTGCGATTGCTGGGTAGATCTGCTCGACCCATTGGCTACTTTGATCGGCGTCGAGCTGTCGTAGGTGAGAGAGTCCTGCCTCAACGGTGGAGGACTGCAAAAGAACCCTTACATGCGCTTGGGGTAACCCTTGGGTGGCAGCGATCGCCGCCAGAATCTCTTGGCGACCATCGGCCACATGGTGATGGGTATGAAAAATTCCGCCCGCTAGCTTGATCAGCTTGCCGTGATAGCCCACCAATAGGATGGATTCCACCCCGCAGAGGGCCGCTTCGACCAGTAAAGGGCCGAGCCAGTTCGCAGTCTTAACGCGCCGATCGGGATCGATGCCCAGGCTCGGAGCCAGATCGAGGCCATTTTCGCCGATACAAAAGACAAGATCCTTATACTGAGCTGCTTTTTCACGCAGCGCTTGGCGAAATTGCTCAAGCTGGCCAGGGGCACTCAGAGGTTGAGCGATTCCACCCGTTCCGAGCAGCGACAAGCCATCTACAATCCCAAAGGCGGCGTTAGAGGTGCGCTGGGCCAGGGCACGGCCCTCGGGCAAAATCACCATCACCCGAATGGATCGCCCTGCTGGGATCAGCGGCTTCAAATTAGCCTGCAAGAGCTGCTGAGCATAGCGATAGATGGCGGGGCTATCGCCCTCAACACTGCGCCCAATCCCTTCTCCACCTTCCAGCACAATCGGCTCGGTTTGGTCAGAACTGCCCCAGGTAACCACCGCCCAAATCGGTGTGTCGCGGGTGAGGTCCAAATTGTCCCCCGGATCGCTGCGGGTAATGGCCAAAGCCGAACCATCGGGGAGTCTGGCCCCTTGCTCAATGGGAATCTCGACGGTTTCGTCGGGATTGATTAAGTCAACCGCAACGGTGGCGGGGCAGGGATCATCCCCCAATAGCCGGAGTGCAGCGATCGCGCTGGCACAGGCAAACACGGGCAGGGTATAGCCCGAACGGGGCGGGACTGACTGAGCAGACGTAAGCGCCATATTTTGACAATGTAACGGTTGCTAAAGTAAATCCAGGGGCAGACGCCTACAGTGTATTCACCCCCTGTTATTCTTCCTGCATCCCTTTATGAACGCGATTGACTACCTCCGCATCAGCCTGATTGATCGCTGTAATTTTCGGTGCCAATATTGCATGCCGGAGGGAGCGGAACTGGCCTATGTGCAGCGGCAAGATTGGCTGACTCGGCCTGAAATCCAGACCTTATTGCAAGCGGTATTTATCCCCCTTGGGTTTACCCGGTTTCGGCTGACGGGGGGTGAACCGCTGCTGCGGCCTGACCTCGCCGATATCGTTGGCGATATTGCCAATCTACCCGAGACCCAGGATTTGGCCCTGACCACCAACGCCTTTTTGCTGGCGAAACAGGCCCAGCCCCTCTGGGATGCAGGGCTTAGACGGATCAATATTAGCCTCGACTCCCTCGACCCAGATACGTTTCAGGCGATCATTGGTCGCCCTGGCCAATCCCGCTGGCATGAGGTCTGGGCCGGGATCTTGGCGGCCCATCGGGTGGGGTTCTCACCGCTGAAGCTAAATGTGGTGGTGATCCAAGGGGTGAATGACCATGAGGAGTTGGATCTAGCCGAATTGACCCTAGAGCAGCAATGGCACGTGCGTTTTATTGAATTTATGCCGATCGGTAATGATGCTTTGTTTGGGGAGCGGGGCTGGATGCCGTCGGAGGAGATTCGGCAAAAAATCCGAGATCGTTGGGGTCTCGTCGAGAGCCAGGTGCGGGGCAATGGTCCGGCGGATGTGTTTCAAATTCCAGGGGCGCTGGGCACGTTGGGGTTTATTAGTCAGATGTCGGAATGTTTTTGCGATCGCTGCAATCGCATGCGGCTCTCGGCGGATGGCTGGCTACGGCCCTGTTTGCTAAATGAGACGGGGCAGATCAATTTGCGGGAGCAGTTGCGATCGGGCGTGCCGTTGGTAGAACTTCGCGATCGGGTCGGGACGTTATTGGCGGCAAAGCCAGAGGTCAATTTCAAGATGCGCGAGTCTGGGACGACAGGGGCCTATGGGCGGACGATGTCGCAGATTGGCGGATAAGGAATTCAACATTGAGAATGCAAAGTTCAAAAAGGAGCATGGTGGGTGGGTAGATCCCAGGGTTTTTGTCTCGCGATGCAGATATCGTTGGGGTGTGCCTGAAAAACCCTGGGATCTTGGATGCTGCCTCAAAGTTCCACTGCGGCGGCAAACTTCTTTGTGTGGATAGATCCTCAGGGTCTTGTTTTTTGAATTTTGCCTTTTGAATTCCACGTAGCGGTGCTAGGCAAACTTAGCGAAGCGGCGGTAAATGTCGAGGGCTTCGTCTCGCAAGGGTCCCCAGTTTTTAGGTTTGAGCTGGCGTTGTTGATGGTGGATCAGGAAACGTCCGAAGCCTTCGGTCTGGACGTTGCGCTTGCGTTCGTAAAAGGGGATGGTCTCGTAGTTGAAGATGGCCCGAATGCTGTCTTCGTCGGAGCCGCGCAGCAGGTAGCGCTTTGAGAATTCGGGATAGTCGTCAAAGTCGATGTCGTGGTAGCCAAAAACGTTGCCGATCTTATGGAAGACGTTTTCGGGTTCCATAAAGAATTTCGGCAGGTTTAGGTCTGGGTGGCTGATCAGGGCGACGGTATAGCGGTGGATGCTGGAGTTTTTGCCGCTGCCGGTGCGGTAGGAGTAGTCAAACAGGGTCACCTCAACGTCTTGGGTTTGCCCTTTGATCACGTTGTAGACGTGCTGCGATCGCCCCCGATTCATCAGTTGAAATTGGCCTACGGTGGGGCTAATCAGGTGATTGCCACGCCCACAAAACTCGAAGCCCCATTCGCTGGCAAGGGTTTGGATGGCTTGGGTGCGACGGCGGCTGAGGTACAAACTGCTCCCGACAAGGAGCACGATTAGGCCGATCATCGAGATTATGAATAGGGGATCCATGGGGCGATGGGCTCGTGACGACAGAGAGCAAGTACAAATCTACAGTCAGAGATTCCTGAATACCACCCGTTGTAGAGGCCCGGTTTGTGGGTGCCTTCAATCACCTTGCGGATAAACAGCTGTGAATAACGTGGATAGGCAACCGGTGGGTTGGGGGGCGATCTGCGGAGGGCAGGCACAAGACCTGCACCCTACATCTGTTGAAAAATTAAATGGCGTCCGATGTAGGGGCACCTCTTGTGGGTGCCCGCGACAACCAGGCGGATGAATCGGATTTTCCGGTGGATAACCCATCGGATTACCTGGGTGCGAACGATATGGATCGGCGGAGGGTAGGCACAAGACCTACCCCTACGTACATGGCAATATACGACGTTCCGTGTGGGGGCACCTCTTGTGGGTGCCTTCGGTTACTACGATGTGGGGATGAAAGGGTGGAGCGATTGAATGTGCGCAAAATACGACCCAGACAAATATCATCGTCGGTCCATTCGCCTTAAGAATTACGATTACGCCACACCGGGCAGCTATTTTGTGACCCTCTGTGCGCAGAATCGGGCCTGTTTATTTGGGGCGATCTCAGACTATCAAATGCGTCTGAATGATGCGGGGCAGATGGTTCGCGAGGCGTGGATGGCCTTGCCGCAGCGGTTTCCCAAGGTGAAGTTGGATGCAAGTGTGGTGATGCCCAACCATTTCCACGGCGTTATCACATTCCAACCAACGGATATCGAAACTGTAGGGGCACCTCTTGTGGGTGCCCTGGATCCCTCAACGGATAAACCGTCTCTTTTGGCAAATAACCCATCGGGTGATTTGGATGCGAACGATATGGATCGGTGGAGGGTAGGCACAAGACCTACCCCTATCGTTCAGACATCCAATACGGTGCCCAATCCAACATTGGGAGATGTTGTGGGGACATTTAAATCAATCACGACCCATAGGTATGCCATGGGTGTGCGTCATCAAGGATGGCCCCCGTTTGAGAAACGTTTATGGCAGCGCAATTATTACGAGCACATCATTCGGGATGAGACGGTGCTGCAACACCTACGGCAATACATCGAGCAGAATCCACAGATGTGGGCGGAGGATCAATTACATCCCGATGTGATTTCCAAATTTGAATAATCCAGACGAAACCGACGTAGGGGCACCTCTTGTGGGTGCCCTCGACAACCAGGCGGATGAATCAGATTTTCCGGTGGATAACCCAGCGGATGGTCAAAATGCCTGACTTGCCCTGTGGAGACAGCCTAAAAATATCGATTAGCTATACCTAGGAAGCGATAGTCGCTGCGCTACCACCGATCAACGCTTCGCTTTGGATCGGCAATCCACACTGCCCTTTTCTCAAAAGAGAGAGGCCGCCCAACAAGAAAATGTTTTTGTCAAGTTAATTTGCAATTCGTTACATGTTGCGTTACATTGATTTACATAAGAGAAAGCGTTGACGCTAAATCGTGACTCAAGCGCTTTCCGTTGAAATAGGAGTTCACAAGCATGATTACGTTATTAGTCGCTCTCGTTGTTGTCGGTTGGGCCGCTGCCGCCATCATTGGCACCCAAGCCTATTACATGGGCGAGCAAACCAAGCCCATTCACGAACGCAACTGGAATTCTGCCGGTTTTGAAGCCGCTGCTCAGCTCGTTACCGGACGCGAAACCGATTACAGCAACCGCATCCCCAGCTACAGCGGTGACGCTTACAGCAGCAGCAACTAGCAAACGGCCTCGTCTTTTACAAAGAGTATGCGCGGGAGAGGGCCGTTTATCGGCCCTTTTTTTTAGCTATTTAATTCAGCTAGGTGAACCAACCTGTCAGGCTTGCCCCTAGCCTGAATGAGCCAGGTAAAGCCGGAAGTCGGCATCGTTTCTCAGATTTTGTTTTGATATGTCCCGACCTGACAGTCCCGACCTCGTTAAGTTTCTCCAGGGAGAATTAGCCCTATCCGACTCAGCCATTCAGCTCGGGATGCGGCAGGCCAATCACCATCCCACCCTCTTGCCCATCACCCTATGGCAGTACGGCTTGGTCAACTTGACCGAGCTCAATCAAATTTTCGATTGGCTAGAGCAGCGCCCGGTTTCTGCTATCGCCCCTTAAGTTTCGTCGTTGGCTTCAATAATCCAGCTTAGGCAACTGCACCGTAAAGCGAGTTCCCTGTTCAGGTTGGCTGGCAACAGCAACGGTACCGCCATGGAGTTCTGCCGCAATTTTGGCGATGTGTAGTCCCAGCCCCGTTCCCGGAATCGTGCCGACGTTGCTTCCACGACTAAAAGATTGAAATAGATATCGCTGATCTTGCGCTGGAATCCCAATGCCCTCATCCTTCACATGGCAAATTAGTTGGGATTCGGTACCGATGAGCTGTACGCGCACCGCTCCCCCATTTGGGGAGTATTTAACTGCGTTGGACAGCAGATTGCCAAAGACTTGACGCAACAAACCGCGATCGCCCCTAAACCCATCCATCTCCCCCCGCACCGCCAGAGTAATGTGATGCTTGTCCGGGCTGACCAACAGCTGCTCAGCAATCAGCTTGGTGAGGAACTGGTCCAGTGCTAAGGGCACGGGCTGTAGCTTTAATCGATTCAGCTCCGCTTGATTGACTACCAGCATGTCGCTCACCAATGCCGACATATGTTTTGATTTCTGCTCAATCATGGCGAGAAATCGCTCCCGCTTTGGGGCTTCTAGGGTCTGATGGTGGGCCTTTAAAGTCTCTGCAGCCACCTGAATCGCGGTTAAGGGCGCATTGTATTCATGGGACACCGTGGCAATAATCTGCGATCGAAAGGTGTTCAGGGCCTTTTCTTTTTCGAGAGCGGTTTGGGTCTGGCTGAACAACTCCGCCTGCTGAATGGCGATCGCCACATGCACCGACAATTTATCGAGTAAATCGACCTCGTCGGACTGCCATTGGCGGGGTTTTGAGCATTGATGGGCCACAATCAATCCCCAAAGACGATTCGTTTCGGGAGTCTCCGCCCGGATCAAGATGGGCGTGACTAGACTGGCCTTGACCTCAAACTCAGCCAACAGATCCTGATGGCAAGGATCCAACTCAGCCGTCTCAATATCCGCAACAATCTGCTTGCGTCCATTGCAATATTCCGCTGCGCCCTGATTTTGAAAGTAGCTATCTTCAACAACCTGCCCGAGAGCTGAGGTCCAGTCCTCTCCCACCGACTCGGCAATAATTGTGCCGCTCATGTCTGGCGCAAACTGATAGGCCAAAACGCGATCGCACCGCAGCAATTGGCGTACCTCTGCCACCGCCGTCTCTAGGGTTTGCTCAAGCTCCAGCGACTGACGAATCCGCAGGGCCATATGCCCCAATAACCGCTGCCGCTCTTGGTTTTGATGCAGTTGTCGCTGCAAGCGAGCCCGACCCACCACATTGCGGACGGTTCGCTGTAAATCTTCTCGCTTCAGCCCATCTTTGATCAGATAATCCTGAGCCCCCCCCTTCATGGCTTGAACCGCAACCTGCTCATCTCCGTGGCCCGTCAACATAATTACAGGCACAGCGGGATAGTGTTGCCGCAAAATGTCCAAAACCCCCAGGCCACTTATATCAGGGAGCTTAAAATCCAACAAAATCACATCGACTCCCTGGCTTTGGCACAGCGCCAACCCTTGCTCAGCGCAATTGGCCTCTAAGTAGTCGTAATCTTGCTGCAGATCTTGTTTTAAATAGCGCTGATAGACGACTCGATCCGCTTTCGAATCATCAACAATGAGCACAGTCCAGGGAGCTGTCATTTACCAGGAATCATCCGGGACGCTTCTCAACTGACTCTAGCGGATGGGTTTAACAAACCGCAGAACCCCAAGAGTGTCTTTAAATTTGTGGGGATCACCCCAAAGCCAGGTGGAACTAGCTCAAAACGAAGAACGGAGCGGTATTCGCTGCGAGCCAATAGTTCACAAAGGCCTGCACCTTTTGCGTTAGCTCTTGAATGCCCACGGGCTTCACCAAGTAACCATTCGCCCCATGTTGGTAGCAATATTCGATATCGCTGGGCGTTGAAGAACAGGTAAAAATCACGATTGGAATTTGACTGAACGTTTTATCCTGCTTCAACTTGGCTAAGACACTCCGCCCGTCAGTCCCCGGCAAGTTCAAATCGAGCATAATCATGCCGGGTCGAGAAAGGGCCTCAGTGGACTCATAGCGGCCAGTGCGATACATCAAATCCAGCGCTTCATCTCCAGTTTGGCACCGATAAATCGGGCTCTGCACCTCCATCTTTCGCATCAGCCGTTTCAACATGCGAAAATCAGCGGCGCTATCTTCAACAACTAAGAGCGGAGCAGAATGACTGACAGCCATACACACCGTAAAAACGAATAAAGAACAGCTTTTTGATTAGATGCAAACTTAACATTGCGTAACCTTGATCCAAGGAAACTATAGGTTTTGTTTAGGAATACGGCTCTGGTGAACAGGCTGTCGATGAAAGGTGCGCGCTGCCTGCGGCTAATTGCCTGAGCAGCCCCTCCCCTATGCGCTCTGCAATGTGAAATAAAAGGTGCTGCCTTCCCCAAAAATGGACTCTATCCAGATTTGGCCTTGATGCCGTTCGATGATTTGGTTGACGATCGCTAAACCCACACCGGCCCCGCCCCCATAGTGCTCCTGGGGGTGCAATCGTTTAAACAGCTTAAAAACAATTGATTGATGTTCTGGACGAATGCCGATCCCGTTATCCCGTACATAAAACGTCCAGGCATGGCCTTCAGATCCATCATCACCGTGAGCTTCGTAGCCAATCTCGATCCACTTATCGAGCTGCTCGTTGTACTTGAGGGCATTATTGAGCAAATTCCGAAGCACCTCATTCAAAAGGGCGGGATCCCCCTGAACAAGGGGAATAGGTCGGGGAATGCGCAGTTCGAAATCAACCTCTGGCCAACTGGCCCGCACCACCTTTTCAGCATTCTGCAGCCCTTCGTTCATATCAAAAGGCTCCACATGCAGCTCCTTTTGGCGAAGCTGGGCAATGCGCAGCAGGGCATTGATTAAGGTCTCCATCCGTTGGGAAAACCCCTGAATTTCCCCCAGGAATTCCATACCCTCCGCATCAAGCACGGACCCATAGTCTTCTTGCAGGATATTGGCGTAGTTGTAGATGCCCCGCAATGGCTCCTTCAAGTCATGGGCCGCAGCATAGGCAAAGGAGGCTAGCTCCCGGTTGCTGCGCTGCAATTCGCGGTTGAGGTGATCGAGTTCTTCTGCTTGCTTCAGCACAATGCCCACAATTGCGGTCCGCAGATCGAGGGCACCCTTAATGTCCAGGGGCTGCCAGGGTAAAGCAGTCGCCTGCACCGTTTCCTGCCATAGCGCAAAAGAGGTGCGCGGACTCAGTTGTATTTGCCCTTCTTCATCGAATTGCACCCCTTGGTCAGGCTTGCCGCCCCAGTTCACCGTTTGCAAAACCTCTGGGCGAAACCAGGCAATCCAATACTGTCGAACCTTGGAAATGCGCAGCAGCAATACCCCGCTGGCTTCGGCTTTGAATGTCTCTGCCTCAGGGTATTGAGCTGATAAGCAGTGGGTATGAAATAAGTCTCCTGGCTGGCTGGATTCAACCCAAGCCACCAGGTTCTGGATGGCTGCGGTGGTAGGCGTGGTTCCCACTAAGTTGATTTCCTCACCCAAACCGATGGCAGCGCCAGTTGCATTCACCAGTTGCAAAAGGCGCTCTTCGGGGTGAATCAGGGCCTCAACAAAGGTTTCGGCCTGGGCGATTGCATCAATCAGTTCCGACTGCAGCGCCTGTTGTTGGGCTTGAGCTTCTAAACGCTCTTGCTTAACCGTACTCCCGAGGGTTGCTGTCGTCATTTGGGCTAGCAACTCGCAAGCCGCTCTTGTTTCATGGGGGAGCAGTTTGGGTGTGGAATGATGGCAGGCCAACAGCCCCCATAGGGTTTGATCCCTGATTAAAGACACCACTAGGGAAGCATCCATGCCCATATTGCGGTAGTACTCCACACAGCAGGCATCAGGGCTTCGCAGCATTGCAGAACCGAGATTTAGCGGTTCTGCAGTTTGGGGATGTTGGGCTGGTACCAGGGACACAGGGGTTGCCTGCATATCCGCAACGGCACGCAATTTGCCGGAACAATAGGTCTCTCGCACCCATGTAGGGATATCCATCGCTGGGAAATGTAATCCCAAATAGGGCGGCAGGTTTGGCCGGACTGCTTCCGCAATCACCTCTCCCGAACCGTCGGCATCAAACCGATAGACATGCACTCGGTCATAATCGGTCAGGCGCTGTACCGCCTCGACTAGGTGCTTAAACAAGGTGGCTCGGTCAGTGGCCTGCTGGAGTTGATACAGGGTTTTCTGAACTAGGCTATGAATGGCTAAAAACGAGCTGCGACGCTCAGCGGGTTCCAGTTCAAGGATGATGCCGTGGTCTGTCCGATGAACAAACCCATCACAGCACATTGCGCCTTGGGTGGTGTTGACCTTGAGCGGTAGCGGCACCACTCGATTCAAATCAGGTATTTCAGCTAAGGCCACCTGAATCGGCGCTGGATCTAACAAGGTCGAGAGAGGCTGCCCTAGAAGCTGCTGTGGCTCCATGCCAAAATGCTGTTCGGTATTGGCGCTAATTTGCAGAATCGAGAAATCCGATTCATCCAAAACCAACAGCACCCCATGGGGTTGAATCGAGTCGGGGATATTTTCGGGATAATCGTCTACCCGGTAGGAAGTTGTCACAGGTCCGGGTCCAGCTCAGCAATATGCTCAGTTTAGAAGATGACCTTTAATTGTTTCGCCCTCCCCCAATTCAAAGCCATGCACCGTGCCCTGGTCCGTAAATCTAAATTTCTGAGCCTGATCCTGCGTCATGCCCCCGAAACCATTGGCCTCAGCCTAGATGCCAACGGTTGGGCAAACGTGGCGGAGATTATCGATCGCGCCCCCAGCCAAAACATGCACTACACCCGCGACGAAATCGACGAGATTGTCGCCACCAATGAAAAGCGACGTTTTGCCCTCAACAGCGATGGCACCAAGATTCGCGCGAGTCAGGGCCACTCCATTGCAGTGGACGTGGAGCTGCCGGTGTTGACGCCACCGGAGCAGCTTTATCACGGTACTGCGATCCGACATCTGGCCTCGATCCAAGCGACGGGCCTCCGTCCTGGTAACCGTAACCATGTGCATTTGTCTGCAGATCGAGAAACCGCGATCAAAGTGGGTCAGCGCCACGGTAAACCGGTCGTCCTCACCGTGCTCGCCCAAGCGCTCTCTGAGGCGGGAACCCCCTTTTATCAGTCAGCCAATGGGGTGTGGCTGGTGGATGCGGTGCCGGTGAACTATCTCCAGTTCCCGACTTAGCCTTTTTTAGGCTCGTACAAAATCAGCCGGTTGCCGTCCGGGTCATAGCCATAAATCTCGCGGCCATGGGACGCCAGTCGGATCGCATCAGGGGGCGGGTAGCCGAGTTGGGTGAGATGGGCGATTGCCCCCTCCAAATCATCAACGGTTAAGCACAAACTCAATGCACCGCTCGGCCCATCAAACTCAGGCCACGCTTCTGGCCGAGTTTGAAAAATCCCCAGCCGGACCCCATGCCGCTCAAACTCTGCGTAAATTTCGGGTTGATAGTGCTTTGGCGGACATTGCAGCAAGTCTTGGTAAAACCCCATGAGGACGGATAGCTGCTGGGTGGCAATGGTTAAACAAAATGCTCGGGGATGAAAAATCATGCCGGGTAGTGCATTCCAAACTCGAAAAAATCGTATGAGCGCTTTAATCGCACCCCAATGCCATGTCTCTACTCGCTGTTCAAATAAGGCTGTAAACCCACAACTTCGCCAATCACAATGATGCAGGGGGAGAGGCGTTCTCCTTTGGTTTGTTGAGCAATGGTCAGCAGGTTGCCTGACCAAATTTGCTGTTGGGGCTGCCCCGCCCAGCGAATTACCGCCACTGGGGTTTCACCCCGTTTGCCCCAGTGGATCAACCGTTGGGCGATGTCACTGAGCGATCGCCCCCCCATCAAAATCACTAGGGTTGCCATGCGGGCCAGGGCCTCCCAATTGTGTAGATCCAGGTCATGGGCCGTCAGCACCACAAACTGGCTGCTCAGCACCGGATCAGTCAGGGGAATGCCTGCCAAGAGTGGCGCGACCAGCGCTGATGACAGACCCGGCACCACTTCTACATCACAGCCTGCGGCCTTCAGGGCCTGAATTTCTGAGGCCGATCGCCCAAAAATAAACGGGTCGCCACTTTTAAGGCGCACCACCTGCTTACCCTGCTGGCAGAGGGTGACCAGTCGCTGATCGATTTCAGCTTGGGCGGGGCTAGGCTGTCCGCCACGTTTGCCCACATTGATGCGATCGCAGGGCTCCGGCAGCAGCGCCAAAAGCTCAGCACCGATCAAGGCATCATGGACCAAGACTTCCGCCGTTTGGAGCAACTGATACGCCCGCACGGTCAAGTACTCGACTGCACCTGGCCCCGCCCCCACCAAGTAAACCTTGCCCGCACCCATAGACCTTACGGTTGATCCTGCCGAAACCGATAGAAGAAAAAGTCATCTTGAAATGTAGACTCATTCGCCACGTGGTGAATCCAGTTTTCGCTCATGAGCCGCTGCCCCACCCGCACCGCGTCTTGCCGTGGCATGCGTAAGTAGTCCACCAGCCAATCTACGGCTTCGCTACCGATAAAACAGTTGGGATAGGTTTTCAATCGAAACTGTCGACTTTTAATCGCTACGCCATCACCCGCCGCCATCGCTGCCGCCAACTGCTTCAGGTCAATGGCAAAAATTGAGCTAACCTTTTGGGCTTTGCGCGCGTAATGCCAAAGGGTGATGGTGTCACCCTCTTCCACCAGCAGCAGGGCCTGATCGGGGTTTGCCAGGAGCTTTTGACGGGCCTGTTGAACAGCTTCCTGCTTATCGTGCTGAGGATAGGTGGCGTCTTTAAGATAAAACCGGCCCTGATATTCAAGGCCAGGCCGCTGCACCCTGGCTTTATCAACGCGACTGCTTACAAAGCAATAGGTCACCTGCTCCGCTGGCAGAATCAGCATGGTTTGTCTTCAGGAACGATAAGCTGCCACTGATCCTAAGCCAAGATCTGCCGAACCCTACGTTATCAACCCACTTCTTGAGAGGTTTTAACCTGGGGCTGGGCTTGAGGTTGGAATTGGAAGAGGGTGTAGACCACGTTCCGGCGGATGCCGGTCATCATGTCTAAAAACACCTCATACCCTTCGCTCTTGTATTCGATTAGGGGATCTTTTTGGCCATAGCCTCGCAAACCCACGGTTTCCCGCAGCGCATCCATCTGTTGCAGGTGCTCTCGCCAGAGGGTGTCAATTTGCTGCAGGATAAAGAACCGTTCCGCTTCCCGCATGAGTCCCGGCTTCATTTGATCCACCTGGGCTTCCTTCATGTCATAGGCGATGCGCACCTGCTCATGGAGGAAGGTCTTGATTTCGCCCACAGATAGATTTTCGAGGTGCTCAGGCTCCACATCAGAGAGCAGGTAAACAAACTCTTTGATCTTCTCTACCATCTCCGGCAGCTTCCACTCTTCGGGGGGCAGCTCAGGATTGATGTAGGCTTCGACGATGTCATCCATGGTGCGCTCGGCATAGCCGATTACCAGCTCTTTGAGCTCTTGCCCCTCCAGCACGCGGCGGCGCTCCGCGTAGATGGCCCGTCGCTGGTTATTCATCACCTCGTCATACTCAAACACCTGCTTACGGATGTCGTAGTAGTAGGTTTCAACCTTCTTTTGAGCGCCCTCTAGAGAGCGGGTCAACATGCCGGATTCAATCGGCATGTCTTCTTCGACCCGGAACATGTTCATTAGGCCAGCGACGCGATCGCCCCCAAAGATCCGCAGCAGGTTGTCTTCCAAGCTTAGGAAGAAACGGGTTGAACCGGGGTCCCCCTGGCGACCGGCTCGGCCCCGCAGTTGATTATCGACGCGGCGGGACTCGTGGCGTTCCGTGCCGATCACGTGGAGACCGCCATTACCGATGACTTTGTCGTGTTCGGCGCTCGTAAAGGCCTCGTACTCGCCCCGCACTGCGCCGTACACCTCTCGCAGTTGGGCAATAAAGGGATCTTCGGTGGGGGCTTTCTCAGCGGCAACGGCCACCTTGTCTTCTGCTTCTAATTCTGACAAGCTGCGCTCACCATAGGTCTCAACGGCGAAATCGACCACGGCTTTCAACGAAGATTCTGTTTCTGCAGACAGCTCCGTTGGGAAAATATCAGGAGAGGCTTTCCAAGTCTTTACCTTTTGCCCTGTGGCGAAACCTTGGGCCTTCTGACGCCCCTTCGTCGCAGGGACTGCCGCCATAGCCACAGCACCGTCCTCTTCTGGCTTAACGATGCGAGGCATCAAATATTCGCGAACCTTGAGGCGGGCCATGTAGTCGGCATTACCGCCCAAGATGATGTCTGTACCGCGACCGGCCATGTTGGTGGCGATCGTCACGGCACCGCCTCGACCGGCTTGGGCGACAATCTCGGCTTCCCGCTCCACGTTTTCGGGCTTGGCGTTCAAAAGGTTGTGGGGAATCTCCCGTTCCGCCAGCAGCTTTGAGAGCACCTCTGATTTTTCAACGCTGGTGGTGCCCACCAAAATTGGGCGACCCGACTCGTGCATCTCGGCGCATTCAGCGGCTACGGCTTTCCATTTTGCCGGTTCAGTCTTATAAACCACGTCCGCCACATCCCGACGCTTGGGCGGCTTATTGGTGTCGATAACGGTGACTTCGAGCTCGTAGATTTTCTCAAATTCCGGCTCTTCGGTTTTGGCCGTGCCGGTCATGCCCGAGAGCTTTGGATACAGCAAAAAGAAGTTCTGATAGGTAATGCTGGCCAGGGTCTGGGTTTCGGGCTGGATCTCGGCATGTTCTTTTGCTTCGATCGCCTGGTGTAGGCCGTCACTCCAACGACGACCGGGCATCACCCGACCGGTAAACTCATCGACAATCACCACTTCGCCATTGCGAACGATGTAGTTAACGTCTTTGATGAAAAGCTCTTTGGCCTTGATGGCGTTGAAGACGTAGTGGGCCCAGGGGTCTTTGGGGTCAAACAGGTCCGTTACGCCCAGAACTTCTTCTGCTTTGATAAAGCCTTCGTCGGTGAGCAGCACGTTACGGGCTTTTTCATCTACCTCGTAGTGCTCATCATCACCGTGCAGTTCTCGGGCCACCTCAGCCGCACGGGTGTATTTCTCGCCCGGACGCTCCACCTGGCCAGAGATGATCAGCGGTGTACGGGCTTCGTCAATCAGGATGGAGTCAACTTCGTCGATGATGCAAAAGTTGAAGGGGCGCTGCACCACATCGGCGATCGCGGTGGACATATTGTCCCGCAGGTAATCAAAGCCAAATTCACTGTTGGTGCCGTAAGTAATGTCGCAGCCGTAGTTCTTTTTGCGCTCAGTGGGGCTCATCCCCTGCTGAATCAATCCCACCTCTAGGCCCAAGAAGCGATGGATTTGCCCCATCCATTCAGCGTCACGGCGGGCGAGATAGTCATTCACAGTGACGATGTGAACACCCTTGCCGGTTAATGCATTCAGGTAAGCGGGCAGGGTCGCGACTAGGGTTTTACCTTCGCCCGTCTTCATCTCGGCAATTTGCCCATCGTGGAGCACCATGCCGCCGGTGAGCTGCACATCAAAGTGACGCATCCCCAAAACGCGCTTCGAGGCTTCTCGCACCACGGCGAAGGCCTCTGTCAGAAGATCATCTAGGGTTTCACCCTTATCGAGACGCTGTCTAAATTCAGCCGTCTTGGCCACCAACGCCTCATCCGACAAGGGCTGGATCTCTTCCTCAAGAAGATTGATTTCCACCACGTCGGGCTTGTAGCGCTTGAGCTTGCGGGCGTTGGGATCACCAAGAAGGGCTTTTAGCATATGTCCGGAGACTGAAGATTTACAGTTCTTTACTTAGTACATCGAACCAGGGCGGTTAATGCAAGGGGCAATCCCCACACCCAACCGGCATCGAGGTTGCTTAGGGGGGACTTAGCATGCGCCTTGGGAAGCAAGCCCATGGGCATATCCATGATTTCTTAAGCAATCCTGTAAAGGGTTGAATTTGCGCTTTTCGATCCTACCACCTGGCCCATGGCGCAAAAGGGCTTCAAAATTTTAGTGCTATCGTTGGGGCCTAAGTATTTTACTGGCGTTTGATTGTACCCAATGGGCATTGTGCTCCCAGTGTTATTGAGCGAGACCCTGTGCTGCCAACAAGGCAGATGGGTTTCGGTGCTGGGTGCTCGACAGCAACACACCATTGAGGCACTGGGTTGGCATCGACGAGGCGGCGGGGTGTAAAGCGTCGCCACGGCAGGTTATTGCGTGGGTCTAAGTCTTTGCATCCCGCTGCTATCTCGCTATTGCCTCATGCCAACCCATTACATCATTTGCCCTTATTTGCCATGGACTGTAGCCATATTCAGTTTAAGTACAACGACACGTTAGAGCCCTCTGCTTTACAGCAACTGTTGCGGTTGTTTCGGTTGGCCGCGTTTTGGGCCCAAGACCGCACTGGTGATGATTTGGCCACGGCGATCGCCCACAGCCACCCCGTTGTTACCGCTTGGGATGGCATGACTCTGATTGGGTTTGCCCGGGCCACCTCCGATGGCGTTTACCGCGCCACCATCTGGGATGTGGTGATTCACCCCAATTATCAAGGGGCGGGACTCGGGCGGCGTTTGGTTGAGACCGTGTTGGGGCATCCCCATGTCAATCGGGCTGAGCGGGTTTATCTAATGACCACGAATCAGCAAGCGTTTTATGAGCGCATTGGGTTTGAAAGCAACACCACAACCACCATGGTGTTATTTAATCAGCCCTTAGATCTTCCTCGTGATTTGTCGGCTCTAGAGGCAGGTCAAGAGGCTCATTCTTGAGCTTGTTCTAAAAGGGGGGCTGCTGGGCGATCGCCACTTGCAATACCTCCTGAAGCCAGACCAAAACTTGATTAGACTCCGCCGGAACCTGCCAGTCACATTCCCCTAGCAGGCAGGGGTAAACGTTCACCTGGGGAAATCCATGGGCAACTTGGGTGGCCTCTGAAGTCAGGGTCACCAAAGGCAACTGCGTCAACTCAGGAAATCCAGAGAAACCTTGTAAATAGACATTGGGATCCGCAATGGTCGGGTCCAACACGATTGCATCCGGGCTCCAGACCCGATTCAACAAACTGGCCTGGTCTAAATCATCCACCTCTAAGACTTGGCAGCCACAGTCATGGAGCAGCGTGGGTAAGTCCACCGTCAGTTCTGGGGCTACGGCGGGCGGAGCCGATCGCAAATACAAGACCGTAATTCGCTTGGGAGGTGGGGCGACCGGCGCTGGAGGGGTTGCTAATAACAGCGTTAACTGGTCTGAAGGCCATGAAATCTGATGGTCTACCGATCTCAATCCGGTCGGCACTTCCCCTGCGGGAGGAACCAGAACCACCATAGGGCAGGCTTGAGTTCTGCTATCCGTCCGTAATTGCCGGATTAACGCCTGGTGGTGGGCCGTTTGACCGTCAATTAGGACTGCCGCAGGACCTAACCGAGCCACCACATCCAGAGTGTCGGAACCCGGCAACGTAATCACCAAGCGATAGTTTAAGGAAGACACTTGGACGCACACCGCCTCGGTGACCGTTGGGTCGACTGTGGCCAGCACTAAGAGCTGCTTTTGAGCGGCTTCTGCTTGTAGGGGCAGTAACAGGACTGGACTGGGGGGATGCTGTGGATGGGCCATCATTACCAACTCGCCTCGATGGAGATGGGCCAACTTGCGGGTCAGTAAAAGCTCTAACCACCCTTCTGCAGCAGTGTAGTCCGTTGATTTATGGTCCGCATCCTCAAGTTGGGGAGGATAAGCTTGCAGTCGCCCTGAGTCTTGCAACCCTAAGGGCGTAAACAGAATCCACCGCTCCCAGGGCTCTATGTTGAGGGGAAATTGTAGGGGATTTGGGGATTGTCTCAGGGTGAGGTAAATCAGATAGGTCAGCATCTGCCCCAGTCGCAGGGGATCGACAACTAAGGTCAAAGTCGGTAACGCAGTCTCCGGCATCAACGGCTCTGACTTAGGATCGGCAGAAGTTTCACCGATCAGTAAACGGGCCTGGCGATAGGCATCTTGGCAAAAATCTGCGATCGCAACCACCTGGGGCATAATCTGCAGAGTGCCGCTGTTGATGCGCCCTAGATCTAAGACGGCATTGACCTGAGCCGTCAGTCGCCGCGCATGCTGCTGAATCAGGCTCACATAATGATTTTGGCGTGGAGTCAACCGCCCTATTTTCTGAGTTTTTAAGAGGCTAGAAAGTCCCAAAAGAGACGTGAGCGGCGTTTTTAGCTCATGGCCCAGATGCGTCACCAAAACCGTTGAGTAGGGATTCACTCTGGACCTAGCGGCAGGCACGGACAAACTGGCGTCCTGGCGAGGTGAGGCTAACCGCTGTTGTTGCCATGCAAAGTCAAACAGGCGGACTGTGTCGAGCACGCCGAGATAGTGATGCTGATGATTGACCACCACCCATAGCTGTTCAGTTGCCCCTGAAATGGTTTCGATCGCAGCTTCGATAGACAAATTAGAGGCCACGACTGATACTCCGTCAATCAGGTTGGCCGAAACGGCTGTCAGGGCAGTATCTGCGTGGGGGTCGGGAGCATCTAAAGAAATTGCAGCCACTGGAGTGGCCTCTGCTGGAGCAGCGTGGTCCGTTGCCACTAACCGAGGTAAGTGCACCGTACCCACAGGATGATGCCGGTCATTCAAAAGGATGATGTGGGAGGACTCCGCCTGCAGACAAATTTGCAGCCACGTAGCAGAGTGATCCGCAACATGGGCCGTGGGAGCAGATATTACAAAGTTAAGCAGAGCAGGCATCACCATGCCTAAAAACATCCAGCGTTACTAGGGGCTGTGGACAATCAAAATCAGACTCCCTGGTATGAGCAGTTTACAGCCCCTAGCTTGAGGCAATGTAGCGGGCGTTGTCATGCCCACCCAGCAAGGGCTTCGCTGTTAATTGTCCACACGCCCTAGGGCTGTCATCAATTAAAACTAGAATCCTCGTGGTGCAACAGTCTCAGCCCCTAGCAACATTATAGAAACGGGTGCGGCAATGCTTGCCCAGCAAGGCTTTCACCAGTAATTGATGACGTGCCCCAGGGCACGTCATCAAAAAGCATTACAGTCAGCCCGCCAAATCTGTTACGTGCAGCGATCTCCATCAAGATAGAGCAAGCAAAAGTCCTTTTAGCTTAACCAGGGTGCCACCGTTTGCATTGCCTTGAGATACTGAATCGTCAAAACCCTCTAAAATAGAAGTTTAGTTAAGTTTTTTTGATTTCCCTAGCGCTCCTAATAACCCTTACATGTTCAAGGTTTGGGGCAACAGCACGGTCACGCATTTTAGGATTAGCGCAACGTTTTGCACTCACAACTTTTGATTGGCGGATTTGTGCCCTCCCAGCCCTTGCTCCAACGCCTTGGCAGTCTTTTGGCGGGCTATAACTATAACCCCCACTGGGAAAGCTCTAAGCAGAGTTTTTTAGAGTGGGTCGGTCATAATCGTCATCGCGTTGATTGTTTGCTGCTAGAAAGCGTTGATGATTTTTCTGATGTGATCGACCATCTGCAGAAACACAATATTCTCCTGCCAACAGTGGTTTTGGTCGCTGGGGGTGATGCGATCTCACCTGGAGAGAATGAGCTCGCCAGCACAAATGGCACTGCAACTGTGGATCCAGCTTGTGATCTTGCCATTTCTTATCACGCAGCGATCGCCTGTGTCCCTTACAACTTGCTGAAGGAGTTGCATCGCTATATCGAGCAAGCGATCGAGCAGTTCTTGCAGCTTCCCCATCAAAAACAAGAGAACCACCCCCCGGCCCCAGACGATACCCGTCATTTTTTACTGAGCCTGCAACAGCAGCGACTCACGGAGAAACTGCGCGAACGGTTAGGATACCTCGGAGTTTATTACAAACGCAGTCCCCAAAACTTTCTGCGGAATCTCAACCCCTCCGAGCGAACAGAGGTTCTCGACAAGCTAAGGGCAGACTATCGGGCCATCATTCTGAATTATTTTTCAGACCAAGGGAATCTCAACCAGATTATTGATGATTTTGTGAATGTCGCTTTTTTTGCAGACGCCTCGATATCGCAAGTGGTCGAAATTCATATGGAGCTGATGGATGATTTTGCGAAACAGCTCAAACTAGAAGGCCGAAATGAAGAAATTCTCCTGGATTATCGATTGACTTTAATAGACGTTATTGCCCACTTGTGTGAAATGTATCGGCGCTCGATCCCCCGTGAGGGTTAGGGTTTAGCACTTATTGCAGTTGTAAGGCTGCGGTGCGACGTTAGTGACCAACCATCCCTTTATTCTTGATTGACTGCCATGAGTCCTCTGAAAAAAACGTACATTCTGAAACTCTATGTTGCGGGCAATACGCCCAACTCCGTCAGAGCCCTCAAAACCCTAAATCAAATTCTCGAACAGGAATTTCAGGGGGTCTATGCCCTGAAGGTGATTGATGTGCTCAAAAACCCTCAACTGGCTGAGGAAGACAAGATCTTGGCCACCCCCACCCTCGCCAAAATCCTGCCCCCTCCGGTTCGTAAAATTATTGGGGATTTATCAGATCGTGAGCGCGTTCTCATTGGTCTGGACTTACTCTATGAAGAACTCCAAGAGGGGGAGCTTTACAGGTGATCCCATGACGCCTCATCATGGAATGTCAAGAAATGTTGTCGTAGCGCTTAATGACCCCTAGGCTGCAGCAGCACAGTCAGTGATTGACGCTTTCTCCCTTAAAAACCACTGGTTTAAAAGCCCGATTTAAGAAGCCGCCATGACTCAACCTGCTCCCAGCGAAGCCCCGACACCCAAAAACTACACGGGTGTAGATAAGATTCGGACCCTAATTGAGGGCTTTGATGACATCAGCCATGGGGGATTGCCCGTAGGCCGAACCACCCTAGTCAGCGGAACTTCAGGTACAGGGAAGACGCTGCTGGGGGTTCAGTTTATCTACCACGGGGTGATTCACTTCGATGAGCCGGGTGTCTTCGTCACCTTTGAGGAATCACCCGAAGACATCATCAAAAATGCTTATAGCTTTGGCTGGGATTTGCAGAAGCTGATTGATGAAGGCAAGCTTTTCATCTTAGATGCCTCCCCCGATCCAGAAGGGCAGGATGTGGTGGGCAACTTTGACCTATCGGCGCTGATTGAACGGATTCAATACGCCATCCGCAAGTACAAGGCCCAGCGGGTTTCGATTGACTCCGTAACGGCGGTCTTTCAGCAATACGATGCCGCCTCAGTGGTCAGACGGGAGCTATTTCGGCTAGCCGCCCGCCTCAAGCTGATGAAGGTCACCACCCTGATGACCACGGAACGGGTGGATGAGTATGGTCCTGTGGCCCGCTATGGGGTTGAGGAGTTCGTCTCAGACAATGTGGTGATTTTGCGGAACGCCCTTGAGGGGGAGCGCCGTCGCCGCACCATTGAGATTTTGAAGCTGCGGGGCACCACCCATATGAAAGGGGAGTACCCGTTCACCATGACCGATGAGGGGATCAATATCTTTCCTCTGGGGGCAATGCGACTTACCCAGCGCTCTTCGAATGTGCGTGTATCCTCTGGCGTGGCCACCCTGGATGAAATGTGTGGCGGCGGCTTCTTCCGGGACTCAATTATTTTGGCGACGGGGGCAACAGGCACAGGCAAAACGCTTCTGGTCAGCAAGTTTTTAGAAAATGCCTGCTCGAATGGTGAGCGGGCGATGCTGTTTGCCTATGAAGAGTCACGGGCGCAGCTTTTGCGGAACGCCACTTCCTGGGGGATTGATTTTGAAGATCTGGAGGCCAAGGGTCTGCTGCGGATCATGTGCGCCTACCCAGAATCTGCAGGCTTAGAGGATCATCTCCAAATTATTAAGTCTGAAATCTCCCAGTTCAAACCCTCTCGCATCGCGATCGACTCGCTGTCGGCCCTCGATCGCGGCGTCAGCAACACTTCGTTCCGGCAATTTGTAATCGGGGTGACGGGCTATGCCAAGCAAGAGGAAATCACTGGCTTCTTTACCAATACCACCGAGCAGTTTATGGGGCTGCACTCCATCACCGAGTCCCATATTTCTACCATTACGGACACGATTTTGATGCTCCAGTATGTGGAAGTCCGGGGGGAAATGTCCCGGGCTATCAATGTCTTTAAGATGCGGGGCTCTTGGCACGATAAGGGCATTCGCGAATACACCATCACCGGGGGTGGACCCGATATCAAGGATTCGTTCCGCAACCTAGAGCGGATTATCAGCGGCTCACCCACCCGTATTTCAGTCGATGAGAAAAGCGAGCTGTCTCGGATTGTGAGGGGTGTTCAAGGAGAGGAGGGTGACCGATACGATTAGGTTTCGGCAGGGTGTCCTTGAGCGTCTTACGAAGAGTGGTCTAAGGACAGAAGCGTAACCGCTAAAATTTGAAGCGTACTGCTGTCGCCTGTGATGCAAAGCACTTGTCTATGTCTCTAACCCTATGGCCTGGTCATCCGCATCCGTTAGGTGCCACATGGGACGGCGAGGGTACGAACTTCGCCCTTTTTTCAGAAAATGCCACCCAAGTTGAATTATGCCTTTTTGATCAGTCGGGGGCAGAGACTCGTCTGACGTTAACGGAGGTTAGCAACTATGTCTGGCACGGATATTTACCGGGCATTAGCCCTGGCCAATGCTATGGGTTTCGGGTGCATGGTCCCTATGAACCCCACAACGGCAAACGGTTTAACCCCAATAAGCTTCTGCTCGATCCCTATGCGCGGGCGATCTCCGGTGATATTCAGCATGGGGCGGCGATTTTTGCCTATCCCATGGGAGAAGTAACCGCCCCCGATCGCGACCTGGACTTTGACGAAGGGGATGATGCGGCCCTAGTGCCTAAATGCGTGGTGGTCGATGCTCGGTTCGACTGGGGCGACGATGCCCATCCCTGTACCCCCTGGCATGAAACGGTTATCTACGAAGCCCACGTCAAGGGCTTACCCCGCCAACATCCCGATATTCCAGAGCATTTGCGCGGCACCTACGCGGGCCTCGCCCACCCTGCGGCCATTCAACATTTAACCGATTTGGGGGTGAGCGCGATCGAGCTGCTGCCGGTCCATCACTTCACTGCCACCCCAGGTCACTTGGTCAGCGTCGGCCTTCATAACTATTGGGGTTACGACTCCCTGGGGTACTTTGCGCCCCACAGTGGCTACAGTGCCAGCGGCATCCATGGGGAACAGGTCCAGGAATTTAAGACCATGGTGAAGGCCCTCCATGCCGCCGGTATTGAGGTGATTTTAGACGTGGTTTACAACCACACCGGAGAAGGCAACCAGCTCGGACCCACCCTCGCCTTTCGAGGCATCGACAATGAAGCCTATTACCGCTTGGTGGAGGATCAGCCTCGCTATTACATGGATTTCACGGGCTGCGGCAACTCCCTGAATGTGTGCCACCCCCAAGTGCTGAAGCTGATTATGGATAGCCTGCGCTATTGGGTGCAGGAAATGCATGTGGATGGCTTTCGCTTTGATCTGGCCTCCGCGTTGGCCAGAGAGCTGTACGAGGTCAACAGCCTGGCAGCGTTTTTCAATATCATTCACCAGGATCCGGTGCTGTCGAATACCAAGCTCATAGCTGAACCCTGGGATCTGGGGGAAGGGGGATATCAGGTTGGCAACTTTCCGCTGCTCTGGACCGAGTGGAATGGCCAGTACCGCGACACCATGCGGGACTTTTGGCGGGACGATCACTGCCGTCTCGGGGATTTTGCCTTTCGTTTGACTGGTAGCCCAGACCTGTATGCGTCGAACGGCAAGCGTCCCCATGCCAGCATCAACTTCATCACCTGTCACGATGGCTTTCCGCTGCGGGATTTGGTCAGCTACAACGAGAAGCACAACGAAGCCAATGGTGAGGGTAATCGGGATGGCGAAAGCTATAACCGCGCTTGGAATTGCGGGGTCGAGGGGGAAAGTGATGATCCGCTGATTTTGCAGTTACGGCAGCGGCAGCAGCGCAATTTTCTCACCACGCTACTGCTCTCCCAGGGGGTGCCGATGCTGCTGGGGGGCGATGAGCTCGGTCGCACCCAGCAGGGCAACAACAATACCTATTGCCAAGACAATGGGCTAGCTTGGGTCGATTGGTCCTTAGACTCGGCGCAAACGGAACTTTTAACCTTCACCCAGCAACTGCTGGCGTTCCGGCAAGCCCACCCGGTCTTTCGACGGCGAAATTGGTTTCAGGGGCAAGCCATTCATGGCTCAGAGGTCCAGGATATTGGCTGGTATGACCCCAAGGGCACTGATGTGACTGAGGAAGATTGGCAAGCTGGAGACGTGAAGGCGATCGCCATCTTCCTAAACGGAGATATAATCTCCAGCCCGGATCCCCAGGGCAACCCGGTTCGCGATGATTCTTTTCTGATTTTCTTCAATGCTCAGGCCGAAGTTGAAACCTTTTTAGTTCCCGGTACATTGAGCGATCGCCCTTGGCAGTTAGTGCTCGACACCAAGCTCACCAATGGATTTACATCAGAAGTGACACCTCTAGTTGGGGATTCAGTCGTAATCGGAGCACGGTCTCTGATGGTCTTGATGCATCCCCAAACTTAAGGTAAAAAACGCTCTCGCTCTTGAGGGCTGGGCATGCGACAGGTTTCGCGGCGACCAAACCAGCGATACCGGTTGCGGGCAATGATCCGATAGATGCCGTCACGAATAAAACGGGGAATCACACGGCCCCAACTCAGCACCGTCCAAAACCCACCCATGCGGGCCATAACCGTTAAAGCCGCATCGGACTGGTTGTAGATATTGCCATCCTCCCAGTACACCATGGACCAGTCTTCGGCGTTAGCCGATAGGGGCGGCAGCAACCGTTGCGCAGTTTGGCCCTGCAAAGGGGCCATGGTGAATACACCCTCGGGATCGAGTTGCAGCATTAGGTCTACAAAACCATTGCAGAGTAGGCATTCTCCATCAAAGAAAATGATCCGGCCTGGGAGATGGACTTCAGATTCAGCGGGTGAGGTGGATGTAAAAGGAGTTGCCATGGGCTAACCAATAAAGCCTGTTTAAATTGTGCACTGGCTGAGCGCGAACCATCAATAAACCCCTGGAATAAGTGAGGGTTACCACGGCCATCCGAATCTAAAGGAAGGTCGCAGTTGTTCTTTAGCAAAGGGCCGTTCCGCCGCGTCTCGAAATTCAACGCCCCGTGGGCACACACCATTCTTCTGGGACAGTAAGTCAAGACAGCCACCAGGCGGGTCAAAACCCGCCGCTCACAGCGGGCAGCACTCTTATCGGCAGAAGATTCTGTATCTTCTGATTGGGGATCAGACGCGCTATCGTCATCTTCGGGATCGATCGCGTCCTCTTCGTCATAGTCTATCCACAGTTCTCTGGGAACCTTGCCCGAGAAAGAACAGCTATAGGGGGTAAAGCGATCGGGGGTCATGGTAGCTACTGCAATCCAGTGGTTTTCCTGATGTTGTTATCATCAGCCGAAGCCCTGACTTTCTCAGTGATGATGAAAACGAGCTGAGCGTGACCTTAAAAATGGCGATCAGTGACTCGATAGATGAATTCAAGGTGATGGCTCGAATTCCCAGATCTGATTTAAATCACTTGAGAGCAACCACAGCCAGAGAACGTTCAGGGTTCTGACGTCAGTAGCGCTGTTAGGTTCAGCTCAATTTTGGTGTCAATTAGCTGGTTTCCTTGGGGCAAGCGCTCTCCCGTCATCCAGACCTTCTCTGGCTGAAAAGCATAGATGCGCCGGGGGGATGCGCCTAAATAGTCGGTAGCGGTTCGGGTCGGCGGTTTTCCACCCGCCCGCTGGAATAAGCGCTGCATCACTGCCTCAACGCGATCCGGTGCCAGCTCACCCGCCCCACCACTGAGATAGAGTCCCTGCCCTTTGAGGGCTTCAACATGGGTGCTGTAAATGGCGATCGCGATACGCCCCTGATTCTGAGCCAGGTTCTGAGAATGAAGAGACGCAGTTGCTGACGACCAGTACAGGGTCCAGCTAGCGTCATAGGTAAAGAAGACAGGCGAGGCCCAAGGTACCCCTTCTGGTGAGCAGGTCGATAGGGTGCAGTAGATGTTGGTGGCTATGATCTGTCTTGCTTGGGCCAGGATCTGAGGATCTTGGCCTTTCAGTGTGTCAATCCAGGCATTTTGGGCGGTGGCAAAGGTCACAGGCTCAGTTCCAGAAAAGGGAGCCTCCAGCATAAGCCCGTGCCGATTATCTAAAAATGGAGCTAAGCGGACTCGAACCGCTGACCCCTGCAATGCCATTGCAGTGCTCTACCAGCTGAGCTATAGCCCCATGTCAAACGCGTTTTTTATCTTGCCGCGCCGCCCATAACCCCGTCAAGCACTTTTGAGAAGTTTTCGATTTGAGAACTGGGAAACGCGCTAGAGTCGAGCCATGGATATTGACGCATTGAGATCTATGAAGTCTCCAGAACCCAACAACCCCACTGAGGGGGATACGGCTGACCTAATTACGCAACTACGCCGTAAGCAGGGCAATTGGGTGAGTTGGGGGCAGGCGTGCCAAGCCCTCCAGAAGACAGGCTTGTCGCCTCAAAAAATCTTTGAAGAGACGGGGTTTGAGGCAATCCAACAAAACCAAGTGATTGTTGCCGCCCAGGTCTATGGCTCTTTGGTTACCGCCGAAGCCCCTGAAACGGTGCAAATCCACTTTGCCCAGCGCGGTAGCGATATTTTGTATGAGCTGCGGGTCTTGTCCCAGCAGGGGCGGGTCCGGGGGGCATCCTTAGCGCTAACCCATAGCCTAGATGCAGACACTATTAAGGATGTGGTTAAGGCATTAAAGGAATATTCTTACCTACGTGAGCCGCCCTCAGGGTTTACTGGCGCGCCCGGTGATGCCGTCGCCTATCACTACTGGAAGTTAGCCCGCCAGCAGGATGATTTAGCGGCGCGATCGCGCTTAATTGGCCAGGGGCTTCGCTTTGCCGACAGTCAGGAGGCCCGTCAATCTGTTGAAAGCTTATTGACTGAGTTTACGGTCATCAAAACTCGCCCAGCCCCTCGTTTACCGGTGTTTCGGTTAGATGATGACACCGAACTCCCTCACATCATCGCTGTTGCAGGGACATTGCCCCTGCCCACCACCGAATTTCAAGCGGTCCCGGTGATTGTGCCTGAAGCACCGTTTGACATTCTGCATTTCAGTGGGGAGGGTGCCTGGGCACCGATCCCTGGTTGGCAGGTGATTCGTCATGCCGAAGACCCGGTGGGGCTGTTGACCACCACCGGGCAGTTGCCCAATTTATCCAATGCCAAGAACCCCGATGAACCCGTACTCTTGGTGGTCGATCGGGGCGATCGCGATTGGAATGATCAGAGCTATTTTGTTGCCGATCAGGACGGCACGCTAATTTTGCAGTGGTTTGCAGAGGTGCCTGCCTTAAAACTGCTCGGGCGCTTGATTTTAGTGATGCGCCCCAAACGCATCCTAGATGAGACCTACACCGATGAGCTGTTCCAATTTGAAGAATAGGCGAGGCTTGCCATGCCCTTAGAACGTCGACTCTCCCGGACCATGTTCCTCGAAAATGAAATTGTGGAACTGCGCCAAATCTGCATGACTCCAGGTCGTCTCTTTGAGCCGGGCAAATATATTGCTGGAGATTTACCAGACGTGGCCTTTGAGATGGGCTTGGTTGAAAAACTACCGCCGGTTAGGGGTAAAAGTGAGGAGGCGATCAATCCTTCCAGCGATTCCCCCTGACACTTGGCATCAACCGGGGGATCACAATGAGAATCATGCTATCAGTTACCTTGAGCTGATCTTACGATTCCGAAGACGTTGAAAATGCATTGTGCAGATAGTTCAGAGACAAAAATACGGTCTTGAAATTTGTCGCCAACAATACTTTTTCTCTTTTTCAAAAAAGAAAAATAATTCAATTATCTTGGAATTGGCTAAGCTTCAAGGGAATTGGACGTTCTCCGGTAAAACTATCAGCTTTTCGGATTAGTCAATCCTGTAGAACCCTCACCAGAAGCGGCTTGCCTAGCTTTACATTATGGCCAAAACTTTTCAAAAGAAAATTTTTGACTTCCTTGTGATGAAAGTTTTGGGACGCAGGACAATATCTTTTTTTATAAGTCGCTGACACCCATCTCAGTTGTCAATAAACGTTAAATCAATAAGGAGTAAAAGCTCAGTTGAATTCATCAGCTCTAGGATGGGGTTGGTTTTACAGAGAGTTATAGCGTCATATGGACCCTATTAAGGAAAAGGTCACTACGCTGACCGATAAAGTTGACGCACTCCACCAACTGATTGATCAAGTTGATGCTCGATTGTCAGACATCTTGGTTCGGGCTCATTCACCTGCAGAAGACGGTGATAGGAGTGGTGCCTACCCCTCGCGAGGGATGCATCCAGTCGGGGGCATCGCCGAGTCAACGCTCCTGCATAAAGATGTGCTGGTTGATTCGGGTTATGTCGATCCAGAGCGTTCTGGAGCCGAGCAAAAGCTCTCACCTGAAGTGCAAATTCAACGGCTAACGGCTCAGTTGACGGCTGCTTACAATCGCATTGCAGCCCTTGAGGAGCAGCTACTCGCTAATCGCGTCCACTAGGGCGCGTCATCAATGGCTCGTTAAGGCCTTGCTGGGTAAGCATTGCTGCGCCCTTTCCTGTGATATTGCTAAGGGCTGCAACCGTTTCGCTACAAGGGTTCTCAGTCTAATTGATGATACTTCCTAGGACAGAGTTAAAGTTTGCATCGGAGATGATTCACGCGCTTTTCGCTTTCTTAGAGGGTGTTTGAAAAGGGGGTAAGCCAGTCCTGAGCGATGCTGGAGCCCATCAGTAGGATGGCTGAAGCCCTGATAGTACCGTTCTCTTTTGGGTGATCCATGTTGCTAAAGGAAGCCCCGAGAACTGCTCAAACGCCCTCTTAGGCTGATTTTTAGGAATGCCTCACTTTTCAGTAAAAGCAGGCATAAAGGTGATTTTGTGAAACGGGTCAAGTGCTTCAAAGTTTTGTAGGGCAGAACGCTTATTCTGAAGCACCGCAATCCTAATTTTCACGCTCTGTTTATGACTTGGGCGGCGGCTTTAGTTGTAGATGGGGATGGTGAAAGGCCACGGCTCGCTGCAGTGCTGCCCAAATTAAGGTTGAACGTTTACGGGTCTGCAAATCCATTTGGGCAGTCTCAGCGATCGCCCGAATTTGGCCCCCATTGAGGGAGAGTTGCTTGGCCACCCGTCGCCAGTCAATCCCTCGAAACTTCATCGTTGACGGCCAAGCTAAAGACCAGAGCTGCTCCCGAGCCCTGGCATTGGGCATGGGTAGCGCTACGATCGCGTCAAATTGCTGTCGCCAGTAAGGGCGAATTGCCTCAACCCGCTCAGCCGTTACTAACGTTAGCCCCTGGGATTGGTGCTGGGCCTGCCACCAATGGGCCAGGTCAGTCGGTTCAGGGGTGGCGTTACGGCCAAACCAGCGATCGCCCTGCTGCAGTAGTAGTAAATGGGAATTGGCCGTCTCTTGAGGGGTCAGTAACTCAGCCTCTTGATCCGCCCCGAAAATCGCCAGATCAACAATGCGGAGAGCCTGTTCCAGGTCTGCGGCGATCGCCATAGCCGCTAGGGCCTTGCCTGTACCGGCTTGCCCCGTCAGTAATACCATCAACCCGTTGGCGGACTCAGCTTTTTGCCGCTGCCTTGCCTGTCGGCTGAGGTACTGCAGCGTCGACAGCACGGTTTTCGGCAGCACTAAGGAAGACCAGTTCACCGCCACCGTCTGGGGCACCGTCAGCAAAGTTGGGGGTTCTTCTGGTCGCGATTCCCCTGGAACCTCGCTGCTGGGTTGGGCTGAGAGCAAGTAGTTCACAACCGGTTCAGTTACTCGAATCTGCTGGTTAAGCAGGGTGCCCGCAGTCCCAACCCATTCCAGTAGCCCCCGCTGGATCAGGGAATCGGTGGCAACCAGACGAGCCCGACCTTGCTGCCAAGTCGCATCATCGCGACAGAGCAGCCGTAGGCACAGATCGACGGTGGGCAAATCAACCCAGGGCGCTTCCTCGGCTTGTAAGTAGTCGTATAGGCGACCGTAGCGGCGGTTGATTTCAGGGGCAAGAGCCAGCAAAATTAGGTTTTTCTCGAAGCGGCTGAGTTCATAGCGATCGCGCAGTTGCGGCAGCGCTAGGACCGTACCCTGGCGTCGGCTGGCCTGAATTCGGGCTTCTAAATTTTGGCTATAGCTGCCCGCCTTTTTGACCGTGGTTGGGGGACGTCCGTCATAAAACGTCGGTTGATTTAGGTGGATAATCCCTTTCCACCAATGACTGGTAACCTTGTCCGCTGGTCCCTGGGCCACTTGGTTGACCGCATTGGCATCCTGACGCTGTCGAGAAATCGCCACCATCAGCAGCCGATCTAGCCAGCGCAGCTCGGTTTTGAGGTAAGCCCAGTTATTTACAAAGGGCTTGATCGCGTCATCACCCATGGCGCATCATCCGCAAAAACTCTAGGGGCAACCCATCCGTGTCAGCAATAAACATCACCTCATACACATGGGGGCCAATTATTTGTTGCTGGGGGGGGAGCAGAACGTTGAGCGCCATGGCGGGATCGGCTTGGGTAAACCGCTGTTGCAGTTGGGTCAACCAGTCGGGCAAGGTGCTTACCTGATCCGTCATATCAAAAGAGAGGTGATAGTAGCCGGTGTAATGTTCGTCATGGAAGGCGTCAGCGGTCGGGGCCGGTTCTGGCACTTGCAGGAGTTCGATGCGCCCATCCAGTCCGGTCATCCAGCAAGCCAGAGTGATCCCGGCGGTAAACCGTTCTTCAAGGGTGAATCCTAGGGTTTCGTAAAAGGCGATCGCCCGGTGGATATCCGCCGTGCGGATGGAGGCATGGTGCATGGCTACTCAAACAGCCGGAAATAGGGATATCGAATGGGAACCCCTGGCTCTTTCTCCAGGTTGAAATTAATCACGTCCCAGCAGGGGTCTTGCTCGGCAGAGGGGCTAAAAGCAACGGGCAATCCATCCAGTTGGGGGGGGGCATGGTCTAAAGGCTCACGCCAGGGGGCGCTACGCTCTAGGTAGGCGCTGACTAGAGGCTTATAGCGCTCGGCAATGATCACCCGCGTCGCCCGGTAGCCCTCGGTATACAGACGATCTAGGGCCTCATGGATCTCGAAGCGGATGCCGTCGGGGTGGGTATGTTGCCGGTACCACTCCCCCTCCCACCGCCGCCAATGGCGACCGGACTGTAAATGCACCAGGGTTTGGGTGTTGGGATCGGCCTCAAAGGCACCATGACGGCTGCACAAATAGGTATCCGTCAAGGTCAATGCAGGAATGGTTTGCCGACAATGGGGACAGCTAATGTCCGGGCCAAAAATGGGGTACTGCAGAGCTGGGTTAACCATTGAGCAAGGGACTGAGCGGCACTCTACACCTGGGTCTGGTAGCCGTATTATAGCGGGGGAGTTTCCCGCACTTTGTTATCTACAGGTTCTATGGAGTGCGTCATCAATAACTGGTGAAAGCCTTGCTGGGTAATCTTGCTGCGCCCGTTCCTGTAATATTTCTAGGGGCTGCAACCGTTGCACCACAAGGATTCTAGTTTTAATTAATGACAGCCCCTAGGGCGATTGATGCTATGGCAAATTCCATGGGTCCAATTCTGAAGGCCACGGGAGACTTTTGGCCCGCCCCAGATATTGCGGCGGCGGCATTTGTGGCACCTGGGGCAACGGTCATGGGCCAAGTAACTTTGGCAGAGGGCTGTAGCATTTGGTACGGTGCGGTCCTGCGGGCGGATGTGGAAGCCATCCAGGTGGGGGCCTATACCAATGTGCAGGATGGGGCCATCCTCCATGGGGATCCGGGG
This sequence comes from Leptolyngbyaceae cyanobacterium, assembly GCA_050043365.1. GTDB lineage: Bacteria > Cyanobacteriota > Cyanobacteriia > Phormidesmidales > Phormidesmidaceae > PCC-6406. The sequence continues at coordinate 7,159 of JBHJIP010000056.1, read as the reverse complement.
GAGCCCACTGTTTTAGAAGACTATGTCACCGTGGGGCACCGGGCTGTGATTCACAGTGCCCATGTGGAGCGGGGCTGCTTGATTGGAATTGGGGCGATCGTCATGAATGGTGTGCGCATCGGGGCCGGTAGCATTGTGGGGGGTGGGGCATTAGTGACCAAAGATGTACCACCGCGATCGCTCGTTATTGGCTTACCTGCTAAGGTCGTCCGCCCGGTTTCTGAGGAAGAGGTGGCAGATTTAATTGACCATGCGAAAAAATATCACCGTCTAGCGCTGACCCATGGCAACAAGGGTAAAGACCTGCCCAACCCAACTGGATTTGCATAGATCCGCGATCGCTGAGATTATGAGAAGATTGTGACAGTCGATTAAGTCATTCAACTATATTTTGATGGAGGTTCAGTGATGGATTGGCGGATAGTAGTCGTGTTGGCTCCGGTGATCCTGGCAGGAAGCTGGGCTGTGTTTAATATTGGCCGTGCAGCTCTGGCCCAGTTGCAAAATTTCAATGAGAACCGCCAGGCTTAGTCCTGATTGCCAGTTATAGGATCCCTTGAATGACCGACCGGGAGGCATGATTTGCCTCTCGGTCGGTTCTCTTTTGGGGGTTGAGGCGATCGCCCCTGTGCTAATGCCATTAGCGTTTGCGGCGGCGCTTTCTACGACGTCTAGACGATTTGCGGGCGGTCTGTTTACTATCGACTGAAACCACCATCACGCCGATGATGCCGCCGATTAAGTAGCAAATCAGCCCCAAAAATACGATCAGCCCAAACACACCTGAGCCACTGACCCCGCCGGTTAAAAAGGCAATCAAAATAAACCCGATAAATAGGCTGGCGCAACCAGAGCCACCAGTTGAGAAAGCAGCCGTTTTTCTTTTTTCAGCATCCATGGGTGATTGAGGTAAAGCGACGGGGGGCTTTATTCGGCAGCAAAGAGGGAATAACCCGCCATGTGCAGGAGCTTGGCCCTTGATGCAAGCTTAGGGATGACGACCCTTACGCTTTGCATGTGCCTAGTTATGAAGTGGGTTATGACTAAGGTTTAGGGCAGTTTGCGATCGCAACCGGTCGATAAGATTGTTGATAGCAGCCAGCGGGCTGCGGCGAAAAGTAACGGTGTCCCAATGGCCTCTTCTGCCTCCCTTTTTGAACAAGCTGCGGCCCAGTGGGATGTCACCCGCCTTTACGACAACTTGGCCAAAGCGAAAGCAGAGGTGATGCCCCATAAGCGCCCCGACCTGACCGAAGTGGAGCAGGTCCGACTACGAGGATTGCTTTTAGGCCATAGCCCCGCCGAGATTGCCGAGCAGCAGTACACCGCCATTCGCACCGTGGAAGTAGCCCTGAGTCAGGGACTGTACCGCTATGTAGAAGTGCTGACGGGGCGCGATCGCAATAGTCTCGAAAGCTGGCGCGATGTGGCCGACTGGCTGGAAGCGGCAGGCTATCGCTGCACCCAGGTCGCCATCAACTGGGCACAAATGCCGGATGTGCCCGTGCTCTATGGTCGCCAGGTGGAGCTAGATCAGCTGAAGGGATGGATGTTGGGGGATAGCCCTTGCCGGATGATCACCATCAATGGCCCAGCGGGGATCGGCAAGAGTTCCCTGGCGATTCGGCTGGCAAAAACGGTGCAGCCCCATTTTGACGGGGTAATTTGGCAGTCTTTGCGCCATCAACCGGCCCTGGAGTCTGTGTTAAATCAATGGTTGACTCAGCTACCGGGTCAGACCCCGCCCACAACAGAGTGGTACGACCAGCTCAGGGCGGTGATGGCCTACCTGTGCGAACACCGCTGCTTGGTGGTGCTAGACAATCTGGAGTCCATCCTGGGCAGCGGCAGTCTGATTAGCGACTACGCCCCTGGCTATGAAGCCTATGGCGAACTGCTGAAGCGCTTGGGAGAAGAGCCCCACCAGAGCTGTGTTTTGGTCACCAGCCGCGAAACCAATCGCGAAACCAAGGCCTCGACCACGCGCCCCATTCGTCACCTGGCCCTGAAGGGGTTGAAATATGATGCGGCGGAGCAAATTCTGGCAGAGGAATCCCTGGCGGCCCGATCCTATTGGAAGCCTCTGGTGCAGCAATATCAGGGCAATCCGCTGATGCTACGAATTGTGGCCATGACCATTCAGGAGCTGTTTGAGGGGGATGTACGCAACTTCCTGAAGCAGCGCATGACCCTGTTTGGGGATATCAAATATTTAATTGACCAGCAATATGAGCGCTTGTCGGAGGATGAGCAGGATATCTTGTATCAACTGGCCGAGCGGGCCGAGCCCATGCAACTGGAGCAACTCAGCCATGCCCAGAGTTTGACGGCCATTAGTGCCTTGCTGCGGCGATCGCTGATTGAGAAAAGCGCGGCAGGCTTTACCCTACGACCGGTGGTGATGGAATATGTGCGCCATCATCTCCCTTGAGGAGGCCCCATGAGTTACTGCATCAACCCCCGGTGCTCTCAACGGCAGAACCCAGATGATCGCGATCGCTGCCAAGCCTGCGACACCCCACTGCTGATCCAAGATCGGTATCGACTGGTGCGCCCGCTGCGGGAGCTGGACGAATGGGAGCCCTCCGAAGTATTTGAGGTCGATGATCAGGGCCAAACCAAGGTGCTGAAAGTCCTGAAAAAGCCGATTCTACTGCCGCAGTTTGAGCGGGAGGCTAAGACCCTGCAGCAGTTGGACCATCCCGGCATTCCCCAGGTGGATGCGGATGGCTATTTTGAGGTGAGTTGGGGCGATCGCCAGATCTATTGCCTGGTAATGGAAAGCATTCAAGGCATCAATCTGGATGATTGGCTGCAAAAACAGGGGCCGATTGACCAGAGCACAGCGGTGAACTGGATGGGGCAACTGGTGGAGCTACTGGCCCAGCTCCATCAGGCGGAGCTGTTCCACCGGGATATCAAGCTGTCTAACATCATGCTGCGCCCCACCGGGCAGTTGGCCCTGATCGACTTTGGCACCGTGCGGCCCATGACCAGCACCTACTTTGCCAAGGTGGCGGGCCAGCGGGATATCACCAGCGTGGTGTCACCCGGCTATACCCCCCTGGAGCAAATTAATGGTCGCGCCGTGCCCCAATCCGACTTTTATGCTTTGGGGCGATCGTTTGTCTATTTACTCACGGGGCAACATCCGATCGATCTGCCAGAGGACGACACCACGGGCCAGCTCACCTGGCGGGACCAGGCGGTCAACCCTATCGCTGATTGGCTGGTGCAGTTGCTAGACAACATGATGGCCCCCTTCCCAGGGCAGCGCCCCCTGAATGCAGCTGCAGTGCTAGATCGCCTCACCAAACAAAAATCAGAACGGCAAGGGTTGAGCCAGTCGCAGCAGTTGCGGTTGTTGGTCGCCGCGAATGTGGTGGTGCTGTTGTTGCAGATGTGGGTGGGGTGGCAATGGGTCGCGACTCGACAGCAGATGGACCTTCAGGGCCAAGGGTTAAGCTCCCAGAGTGAGCCCTTTTAAAGCTCCGACGGGAACTGTCTCTTAATCATCCACATACAGAACACCCGCAGAGTTATGGCCACCAACCAGTTGGCCTGACTGGGAAACAAACCTCACTCTGGCCTCAGCATCATTCACTGTCACCGCCCAACGCTCAGCGAACGCAGTCACCACCTCCAGTTTTAAAGCGTTGCTTTGCTCTAAAAATGCTGGCGTAACCACAATCTCTGCTGTTGTCTGATTATTATCCAAACTCCAGAGCCTGACATCAGCAATCAACAATGAATCCTGATCAGTTTCTGTAATCAGTGCCCGGTATGTGTCAATCGCCTCCGCTGGGGTGCTGGATGCCGCCTCGCGGGCAATTAGCAATTGTTCAAGCACAGCATTGCGGTTATTTCGGTATTCTTCTGCCTTGGCCCTAGCGATGTCGTGATTGGGGTCATTTGCTAAAAGCCGATCAAGCAGGGTGATCGCCTCTGTCCATTGATCCGCCACGTTTTGCCAATCGTCAGCCGTTTTAGCCGTCTGTGTCGCTACTGTCGCAGCCGCTCCCACCTCAAGGGCTCGGTCATAATCGCTTTCTGCATCATTAGGTGCGGCTGGTATTTGACCCTCAGAAACAGGGACTGCTCTTGGTGATTGTTCTCCTCCCGCTGAACCGAATAAACGGTCAACTACGGTATAGCTCCCTATCGCTATCACCAGACATGCCAAGGAGCCTGCGACCATCTGCCAAGATTTGATTGCCATTTTCTGAGGTTGTAGAAGGGCCAATATCTCCATCCGTCATGGAATGAATCGCTTTGCCAGGCCGATATTGATAGGACTATACCTGAGCAGGGGTTGGCGGGCAGGTTTTCAATCGTGGATAGAACAAAAAGCCCCCAGCATTTGCTGGGGGTGGTGTGTGCTGCTGTCTTCTTTGGGAAGGAGAAGTCTGTTGTGTTGCTGTCGGGAAAAATGATTAACGGTCCATCGGCTGACCAACGGCCTGCTGATCTGGCTCCACCAATAGGTCCGCTGATGTCTGTGTCTGTTGGGGCTGGGTCGCACCCCCCTCATCTGGAATGGGGCCTAGGAGAATTGGGGCTGAAGGGTTGGAAGCGATTATGGGTGCCATCTCGGTAACAAATCAGGAACGTTTTGCTCGATGTCCTTATCATCCACCAGGCAAGGGTTTCTGAGGGTGACGTTTAACGTCGCGTTCCTGTGATTTTTGAATGATTTGATTGTGCAGGAAACTGGGTTTGAAGGTGATTCAACTGGGGCGAAAGGATGTTTTACATCACAACTACGCTGGGGAAATCTCTTCGACGCTGGCCCCCGTAAACCAAGGAAGGGTTCGACTGAACGATGCTGAGCTCATAAGCGATAATGCTGGCTCAGTGAAAGATTGGAAAAGTCAGCCTCATTGTGGCGGGAACAAAGCCTCTGTGTCGGCCTGAGCCTCGGCCATTGCTGTTTCTACCGATTGTTGCCCCCGCAGAATCTTGCCGAGGGCGGTTTGCAAAATTTCAGAAGCGGCGTCATATTGAGGAATGGCTGGGCGAAACACAGAGCGATTCTCTAAATAGTCGAGCAGTTGGGGCATGAGCGGGTATTGCTCAACGATTTCGGGCGATTGGAACAGCGATCGCCGACTGGGCAAAAAGCCCGAAGCCAGCACAAATTTTGCTTGGGCCGCCTCACTGGTGAAATACTGGATGGCCTCCCAGGCTGCCTCTGGATGCGTCGCATTTTGGGGAATGCCAAACCCCCAGCCCCCGCGACAACCCCGACCCGGATTATCCGTAAAGGAAAACGGCGGAGCGATCGCCACTTGATTACCCCAGTCCTGCTGCTTCAAGGTCGTCCAAAAGTAAGGCCAGCCTCGCAAAAAGGGCGCTTGCCCCTGCTGAAAGGCATCGAGAGAAGCTTGCTCGGTATAGTCCGTGACGATGGGGGGCGAAATCCCTTGGCTGATCAAATCCCGGAGGAGTTGGGCCGCTTGCAGGGTAGCGGGGTCTGTTAAGCCCACCCGTTGGCTGTTTGGATCAATCCAAGTAGCCCCGAAGCTGGCCATCACCTCCATAAAATTGGCAATCAGCCCCTCATAGGAGCGCCCTTGCCAGAGATAGCCCAAATTTGCCTGGGAGGCCTGCTTTACCGTTGCGACGCCCTCGGCCAGTTGCGTCAGGGTGTTCGGCATCAAAACGCCCGCTTGATTCAAGACATCCTGGCGGGTGTAGAGTACACCCACATCTGCCCGCATCGGTAGCCGGTAGAGGCCGCCGCCATATTCCCCTGCTGCTAGCTCACTGGTTAAGAAGCCCTCCAGATCGACGCGATCTTGAGCGGCCAGCGGTGCTAGATCCACCAGTTGGTCGGCAAATTGCGGTGTCCAGACAATATCCATATAGGCCAGGTCATACTGGGCTACCTCGGCCTGAAAATCAGCAGAGTAAATGGCTTTGCGCTGGTCTGTGGTGTAGGTCGTGATTGGATCGGTGACTAGGGTAATGCGAATCTTGGGATGGCTGGCCTCAAAGTCGGCAATCACGGTTTGCCAAGCGCTGACCTCCTCTTGGGGGGCGACAAAGGCGAGTTCGACTTGCTCCTGGGCGCTGGGCCAGGTGATGCTCCACAGCACCAAGCAGATCAGCTGAATCGCCAGGGTGGCGATCAGTAATCGAATCGGTGAAAACCAACGTCGTCGGGACTTGGCGAACACAGTGAGAAAGCAGGGGGGCGAGTCTAGGGTAGAGGATCAACGGCATCGTTGGTATACCGTTAGTCGGTTGCCAGGAGATGCTTGAGCGATATTATTGCTTTTGTTGTGTAGGGCTATAACTAGGAGAAATAGGCGGAATCATTCTACCTATCTACCTCCCCAGGTTAATTAAGCTGACATCTTTCCACCTATTTAACTGCACAGAGATTTTAGGTGGAAACTCCCCCTCTACTTAGAGTTAGACCATTAGTGTAAGCGAGTAATTTGTTTCTCAAAGCATATGCGTACATGCAGATTGTTCAGCAAAATCTCGTTGTACAGAAGCGAGTCTAGATCATCGACTTCTTGCTATTTGAGCTATGAGGCAAAAAACAAAGTGTATTACTATGAGCCGACAAGATATTTCTGAATACCTGATTCATTTCACTAAAGATATCGATTTAGAAAATGCCTTTAGACGATTGCAAAAGATCCTTAGGGAAAGAATTTTAATCGGTAGCAATGGCTTTATAAAGGGTAACTATAATTGTGTATGTTTTTCCGAGGCACCTCTATCAAGTCTTGCGAGTGGGTTAGTTAATTCTGAGTATTACTCTTCCTATTCACCCTTTGGAATTTTGATGTCGAAAATATGGCTGTATCAACAGGGAGGCAGACCAGTCATTTATCAATCAGATAGTGAATTTGATTCTCTCCCTATAAATTTCCAATGGAGACATGTACGGTATGAGCCACCAGAAATTGATTTTAGCTGGGAGAGAGAGTGGAGAGTCAAAACGGAGATTTTAGGGTTTAATAATCAAGTCGCTTCCGTTGTAGTTCCTGATTCCTCTTGGGCGGCTTAGTGGTGTAGAAAAGTTCTAAAACCCTTGTCAGAAAAGGGTTCTCATTAAGAATTGATTCGAGGTTCCATCCCAAATTTCCACCTAGGCAATGGGTTTCAGCCTCTATTTCACCTGCATTCGCAGTCTCACTTGAGA
>JBHJIP010000055.1:0-9424 GCA_050043365.1 Leptolyngbyaceae cyanobacterium | reverse complement strand
GGAGAGGAGGATGCTCCATGAGCTTAGTTCTAAGTTGGGGAACTTGAGCTTCTCATGGAGTGCCTCTTTCAAAAACCTCTGTCTCAAATGAGACTCACCTATTCAAAGGGGTTGCAGGACTTTTCTGCACCACTAAGGGTATTTATCATGAATTTTCACTTAGATAGCTAAGCCTTTTTATCAGAAATGTATCTGCCAGAAATCTTCAAATCTTGAAAGGAGTCTTGTTGTGAAGAAATGTATCTTGATCGGACTCTCGAGTACGGTAGTAGCAATGATTATTGGTATTGCTCCAGATGTTAATATCGTTGCCACAGCTGCAGAAACAATATCTGAAGCTCAAGCTAAAAGCACCTCTACCATTTCTGCCAGCGTTGGCATTACCGATTTGGTCTATATTGCCACAGGTGAGACTTTGGCTTATCCTTTGACCGTTAATAGCCCGGTTAATGTTAACGGTTTGCTTGTTCCTCCAGGGTCAGTTATCCCAGGCGAATTCCGTCCCGTTGCGGGTGGATCCCAATATTTTGCCGATAGGGTTCTTATTGGTGGAAATCCTTATCCGCTATCAGTAACATCAGATCTAATCAACGATTTTAAAGATCCTCGGGAAACCACGTTTGGTGCTACTTTGGGAGACGCTCTGATTGGCGCTGCTGCTGGGGCCGCATTGGGGCCGATTGGGGCCGTAGGCGGTGCTTTAATTGGGGCCATTATTGGGAATGTGAGCGCTCCCCAGGTGGTTGAATTAATGCCGAACCAGACCTTGACGCTCTATGTTCAGTAGGATCTAGAACTTGTGGTGCAGCATGTTGATTTGGATGGGCTGAGCAGCTTTTGTAAGCCCTAGGTCCGATCCCTAATCTGAAAGCGGAGGGCTTACTCAACGGGCCAGAAACCTGGCCCAGAAACCGCTGCTCCAAGCTGCCTTTAACCAAAGCCCGGCAGAGATTTCTGTCGGGTTTTTATAGCTTGCGGCATTGGCAACGCCAGAAAGCCCTTGAATAAAGACTTTTTGCCATGGTTTGGAGCATCGTAATCAGCTAATCTGGTAATCCATTGACCATTTTGGTGCGTTCTAATTCTTTATTCACTAGACTATGCCAAGGTTATAGGGCATAGAGGCAACCACTTAGCATTTCTCAGGCTCACCGATCGGAATGTCCTTTTCGCTGCGATCGCTACTGCTCATTCCTTTTGTATTGCAGGGCATTGGCATCACTGCAGTAATGGGTTATCTGGGCTATCACTACAATCAGCGACTCGCCGCAGATCTAGCCAATCAGGCCATGGCCAAAACCAGCGACCTGATCGTCCAAGATCTAGATAACTATTTGTGGCAGGCCCACCAAATCAATCAAATCCACGTGGCAGCGGTACAGTCCGGCATTGTGGATTTGGATCAGATGGAACAACTGCATCGTTATCTAATCCTGCAGTTGCAACATATCCCTGAGGTGACCTCCCTGCTTTTAGGGACGCCCCAAGGGGAATTCAGAACGATTCATCGCATCGAAGCGGCTGAAATTGATGCCCAGCAAACCCTACTAACGGCTGCGGATTCTCCCTTTGAGGCCGGTCGCTCGGATGCGGCTGATCCGAGCCAGCTCAATCTATTCAGCGTTGATCAAACCGGACATTTAGGGCGTTCTTTGCAGACTATTTCAGCCATTGACGTGCGCGATCGCCCTTGGTATCGCCAAGCGGCTGAAACGGCTCAACCGGGCTGGAGCAACCCCTTTCAAATTGGCGCATCGAATGTGCTCACAATTAATGCATACAAGCCGTTCTACGATGCCAACCAAACCTTACAAGGGGTGTTTTCGGTCAACCTGAGTTTAAATCGGCTGAATCAATTTCTCGAAACCCTGGAGATTAGTCCCAATGGAAAAACTTTTATTGTGCAGCGAGATGGGCGGTTAATTGCCAACTCTGCCCAGCAACCAGTCTACATTCCATCCGGGATTGAGTCCTTAGTGGCAGATGATCCGCTGGCTAAGAGCCAACCTGGGACGATTCAATTTCAACAATTGCCTGCCCTAGAGAGTCGCGACCCGATCATTCGGGATGCGACTCAGCAGTTGCTCACCCACTTCGAGACATTTGAAGCGATTCAATCAGCCCAAGACTTGAGTTTTAAAATAGCGGGCGATCGCCTGTTACTGCGGATTATTCCCTACCAATCAGGACCCGGCTTGGACTGGTTAATTGTGACCGTAGTGCCCCAGTCTGACTTTGTCGGCTGGGGTCAAAATTATCTGGGCCATACCATTATTGCCTCGGTATTGGCCCTGGGGATCTCCATCGGAGTCGGACTACGACTCACAGGGCGTATTGCCCAGCCCCTATTGACCCTAAATAAGGCCACCCGAGCCTACCGGGTCGGCGCAGCTTTAGCCTTGCCCAGTACCACTACCCCCATTCAAGAAATTGAGACCTTGACCCAGACCTTTGGGCAAATGGTTGCCCAACTGAACGTCTCTTTTTCTGCAGTCCAGAGGAGTGAGCAAAAGTTTGCCAAGCTTCTACTGGGGCTACCCATAGGAATTGGGCTGTTTGATCGCCGTGGCAAACTCATTTTGCTCAATCCAAAGGGGCGTCGACTGCTGGGGCAGGTCAGTGTCGATCAACCCTTGAGTGAGATTCCAGGGTTGCGGCAAGTTTATATTGCCGGGACTAACACCCCTTACCCATTGAAGCGGTTACCGGTGATTCGCGCCCTTTACGGCAGTATTGTCCATGTGGAAAATCTCGAAATTGAAGCCAATGGTCAACGCATTCCCCTAGAGGTGCGGGCCGTTCCTGTGTTAGATGAGGCTAAAACCACAGACTTTGTGTTGGTTGCATTTCAAGATATTAGCCAGCGCCGTCAAGCTGAGCAACTGCAACACCGCTATGCTCAAGCGCTGGAGCGGCAGGTGGCGGAGAAAACAGCCCAGATTCAGGATCGAGAGGCGCAGCTTAAAGTGGCCCAACGGATTGCCCAAGTGGGTAGTTGGGAGATGGATGCCCAGACTTACACCATGAGTTGGTCTGAGGAGTTGGTGCGTATCTATGGGTTAGAGGCCATAGATACGCGGCCCAACTATCCCGAACTTTTAGATTGTCTCTTGCCCCAAGAGCATTCATTGATGCGGACTGCCATAGAAGAGGCGATATCCTCAGGCAAACCTTATGAGTTAGAGCACCGCTTGGTCCGCCCTGACAGCACGCAGCGCTGGGTGGTGAGCCGTGGAGAAGCGATACTCGACAATCAGGGTCAGGTGGTCAAACTGATCGGCACAGTGGCGGATATCAGCGATCGCAAAGCAATGACGACGGCCCAGGATCAGCAGCGGCTGACCCTAGACCTGACCCAGATCGGCAGTTGGGAATTTGACCTGACCACGGGGAAAGCCATGTGGAGCGAGAGCCACTTTTGGCTGATGGGTCTTGACCCCAAGGAAAGCGCTAGCACCTATCAGGTCTGGAAAGAACGGATTCATCCAGAGGATCTGAACCGAGTTGAAAAAGCCATACACACTGCCCTAGACAACCAGGCCATTTTCCAAGACGAGCATCGGATGATCTATCCTGACGGCACCGAGCGGTGGGTGTTTGCCAAAGGAAAAGGCATTTATAACGAAACTGGCCAAGCCGTTCGGATGGTGGGGGTGATGATGGATGTCAGCGATCGCAAGCAAACGGAGGCCGAACTCCAACGCCTCAATACCCAACTACAGCAATTGGCCCGCGTTGATAGCCTCACCCAAGTGGCCAATCGCTTTCAGCTCGAAGAATCCTTAATTCAAGAATGGCAGCGGGCCAAGCGCGATCAGCAACCCTTGACGGTATTGATGCTCGATATTGACCACTTCAAGGCTTACAACGATTACTATGGCCACCCATCTGGGGATATTTGCCTACAGCAGGTTGCCCAAGCCTTTAAAAACTGTGCCCATCGGCCAGGGGATGTGGTGGCCCGTTATGGAGGCGAGGAATTTGTGATGCTGTTGCCCCACACCGATACCGTTGGGGCAGCAGCAATGGCTGAACGGGTGCGCCAGGCGATCGCTGAGCTGGCCATCACTAATCCTAAGGCTCCTAATGGCGATCTCTTGACCGTTAGCCAGGGAGGGGTAGTGGTGCAGATGACCACGGTAACGGGCATTAACCCCCAGGCATCCATTGCCCAAGCTGATGCTGCCCTTTATCAAGCTAAACAAGCCCGCAATACCTACTGCATCAAGCTAATGACCGCTTAGTTGGGGCTATTCGTAGCGAGTAACGCGAGTCGCCCTTACTCTGCCGCGGCCAACGGACGAATATCAACAATGCGGCCCCCAAGCCGGGTGATGCGGCGCATCGTCTCATTCATGCGACTTAAAGGCACCTGAATCAGTTGGTTGTCGCTGCTGCGAATGGGGGTTTGATTATTTGCAGTCATGGCATTCTCAGCCAGACCCGCAACTTCATAGATGAAAATGCGATCGTTGCCAGCAGTACTTCTGCTGGCGCTTAATTGTCCCAACATAACTAGGCCTCCTTATCCTTCCATTGAATTGAGAACGGTTTGAGCGTGCTTTCAAAAAAGGATCTTCACAGGATCAGGGCGTGCCACGAATAACAGCAACCCCCAATCCCCATGAAAATCCTCAAAAGTACCAAACGTTTAGCCCCTAAGCGCGGGTAATGCTGGCCACTTTGCCGCCGGTTTTATTGATCCGCTGCAGGGTTTTATTCAGAGCTTCATAGGGCACAACAAACACCTTGTTGCTGCGCCGCACTCGCGGATAACCGGGCGATAAAATCGCCGCAACTTCGATGCGATAAAGGCTGCCACGCTCGGTCACAGAGCTAGGACGCCCAAACACACGGGTGTTGACCGTGCCTTTCTTAGAGCCCTGATAGGCCCACCCACTGCTACCGGCCCCAGAAGGCGGAACCACCGGAGAAACCCCATTCATGGCTAACTCAGAGGCGAGACGAGACTGACTGCCCGCCGCCTGGGCGCGATCGCTATTGGCATAGCCCCGATAAAGGCTAAACATGCGCGTAAAGCCCGCGATTTTCTGGCTGGTTTGGGTATCAAACCCCCGGTAGTAAGGGACAATATTGTCGCCAAAATGGGTTTCATACTCGTCATTAAAAATGTAAGAGTCAATGTCCGCTTCAAACCCTTCATTTTGATAGCGATCAAGGTGCTCAATTACCTCTGCTTCGTCATAGGGCGCGCGCCCCAACAAATGCTTGAAATTTAGCTCAATCACGCGGGTTTGAAAGTTGGGGTATAAGAACTTGGTTTTATACAAATCCGACTTAGCCACAGCCCGCACAAAGTCCCGAACCGTTAATGCGCCATTGGTTAGCAAAGACTCTAGCCCAATTAGGCGCTCGGACTCCATTAGGTAGTCGTTACCGAGTACCTGACGGTATGCAGCCTTAATAACCGCTTTAGCGTCGTTGTCATCCCAGTCGGGTCGTAACTCTACAGGCTCTTGCTCAGCAAAGGGGAGGGTGCCAAGGCGAGCCGCCTCTGTTGTAATCGCCACAAATTTATCTCCTTAAATTGGGTGATTTAGTTAGATTCAGGGATCTGCAATTACCCCAATCACCCAATCGCTGCTGCCATCTAAGGGTGAAGTACAAACTTTGCACCCGCATGGGTCGTGAGTGATCGGCAGATCCAACCACCATTGCCCCCGTCATAGACGGGGACGCTGATGGGTAAAGACGAAAAAGTCGCTAAACCGAAGTGATTTCCACAATTCGGCTGCCCCGTTGATTTAGACGCTGCAAAATCGGTGAGAGCTGATCGTAATCGACCACATAGTCTTGAACGCTTCGGCGAATTTGCGTGGTACGGCTGCTGGCACCTTGGGAAACCCGCACCCGATAACGCTGGGCTCGCTGACCACTGGAAGCACCCGTGAGTTCTTTACCAAAGGTCGGCGTTTGAATAGGACTGGCGGTATTACGAGCAAGCTCTGAGGTCAGACAGGCTTTGGTGCTACTGGGCTTGCGATCGCTACTAGCGGCACCCCGATAGAGCTGAAACATGCGGGTAAAGCCCACAGTTTTCTGGCCCCGCTGGGTGGCAAACCCCCGATAGTACGGCACCGTCTGATCACCAAAATTCTCTTGATATTCTGCCGAGTCAATGTAGCTATTAATTTCAGCTACATACCCATGCTGAACATAGCGATTGACATGTTCAGAAATCTCAGACTCATCGTAGGGAGCCCGACCCAGGAGATGCTTAAAGTTGAGTTCAATAAATCGAACCTGAGAAGCACCGTAAAAGAACTTTTGCTTATAAAGCTCGGACAGCGCCAGGGCGCGTACAAAGTCTTGAACCTTGACGTGACCTTGAGTCAGCAAGGATTCAGCACTGGTTAGCCGTTCTGATTCCATAATGTGATCGTTGCCGAGCACCTGACGATAGGCGGCCCAGATCACAGCTTGGATATCAGCATCGGTGGGGTTGGCTCGTAACTCAGTGGGAGGCGTTTGAGCTAGGGGTTCAAACCCTAGCAATTTAGCGGAAGTTGCACTGGTCATAGGAGTATTTCAAACAGAGAAGGTTCTCAAGCAAATCAAGCTAGGGGCTGCAGTGGCCTTACAGAACCTCTGCTCTGAATCAATGGCAACCCCTAAAACGGCTGACACCCGATGCCAACCTAGCGCTATTCAGAGAAAGCGCCGATGGGCATCGGGTATCAAAACGCCGTTAGCTCAGGGCGTTGATGGCGTAGTCAATGTAGCCGTTGGCTTCAACAGCACCATCACCACTTAGGCCATGGTTAGCTTTGATGTGCTTCAGAGCTTCGATGTACCAGCTGGGGGACAGCTCAAAGGTGCTGTTGATTTCAGCAACACCTGCGATGAGGTAGTCATCCATGGGGCCAGTACCGCCAGCGATTAGGCAGTAGGTGACCATTCGCAGGTAGTAGCCGATATCGCGAGCACACTTCGCTTTACCTTCAGCGGTAGAAGCGTAGTTGTTGCCAGTCATTTGGGTGGTGTAGGGGAACTTGGTATACACCGCTTGAGCTGCGCCGTTCACCAGGCTGTCAGCACTGTTAGCAAGGCTTTGAGCCGCAGCCAGACCGGTTTGGGCCTGACGCAGGCGACCAAACGCAACTTGCAGCTCAGAGCTGCTGAGGAAACGACCTTGAGAATCAGCAGCAGCAACTGCTTCAGTCATGGGAGTCTTCATGATGGAAAATCTCTCTTAAATGGTTTGCAAAAGAAGGGTCAACAGATGAATGGCTTAGCCAACTGCACTAGCAGCCTGGTCAAAGTAGGTGCCTAGCTCAGACATCAAAGAGCTGCAGTCACCTTGGGTGATGCCGTTACGATCATTGGCGATCGCAATTGCTGCATCCTTCATCTTGCTGATCCCTTCTGCAACAGAACCACCTGGAACACCCAGAGCAACATAGGTTTCCCGCAGGCCATTCAAGCAGCGATCGTTGAGCACACTAGCATCACCGGTGAATACGGCATAGGTGACATAGCGCAAAACGATTTCCATATCCCGCAAGCATGCAGCCATGCGGCGGTTGGTGTAAGCGTTACCGCCGGGGGCGATTAGCTGAGGCTGCTCTGCAAACAGAGCCCTTGCCGCATTTGCAACAATGGTGGAAGCGTTGCCTGTCAAACGGTTAACCACATCAATACGCTTGTTGCCATCTGCAACATATTGGCTGAGGGCGCTGATCTGGCTGTCAGTAACGTACTGTCCCCGTGCATCTGCTTGGGAAACGACTTTTGTAAAGGCGTCGAACATGGAAAAATTCTCCTAATCTGAACACGCGCACAAAACGATTCGATTAGCGTTCTTTGCCCTTGAGATGTTCCGTGTAACTTAAAGCCTTTTACCCCTTAGAGAGGAGAGAAAAACCCTAAAGAGCAATAAGCCCACCGCCGGTTGAACATCCTTCCAGCAAAGCCCAAAACTAAATTATTTACGCTTCTAAAAAAGGCAGTTAACTAAGCTTTGAGAGAACTGAGTCCTAGCAGTAAAACCACCAGAACTCAGTGGCCTTTCGAATACCAACTGAATTTAACCAAGTCGATTGTGCAGTTCTTGTGCATCGCCATGTATCTAATCCTTTACAAGGGCAAAAGCATCGATATAGCAAGCCTTTCGACAGACAGGGCAGGCTTTTTTAAACTGAGATCGCGTTACCTTTCGTTACGCAAGCTTCATGCTTCGTTTCTTCCACACAGTCAAACAGCATGGTTTGCAAATAGCGATCGGCCCATTCTGAACCAAATGCCCGCTCTAAAATCCGGCGGGTTTTGTCATTTTGCTGTTGCTGGGAGCAGTAGCGCCGCTGCCCGGCCAGAATCGACGCATACTCCGCAGCTGACTGAATGGGTTTAGCCTCTGATGCCAGTTGGCAGTGAATCGATAAATACTGCGTCACTTGCTCTAAGAAGAGCGTGCCCTCTTCCGCTGAAGTGGGTCGTACAAACAGACAAAAATTTGAAAAGATATCCCCCCAAGCTGGTAGGGCACGGGGCTGTGAAAAGGTGACGGGGGGCAAGCTACCTAAAGCTGTCTGGTAAGAAGTTGGCAAGGTTTGATTGGGAGAAACAGGCGATAAATCGACAATGGCAGCACTAACGCCTGCGGGTCCCGCCACAATATCTACGCCAAAAATAGGGAGATGGAATTCCGCCCGAGGAAACATCACACAGTGCAAAATATCCAGATGCTTACCCACCTTGGCTAACTCCAAGTGAAGTTTGCGAAATTGGCCAGTTTGATAGCAATCGTTTTCGATGGTCAGTTTTTCCCCTTCTAAAAGACCTTCCACATAGCCTAAATCGCTAGGGGTGTCGTAGGCAGAGGTTTCTAATTGACTACGCCAAAGGTCCTCAATCGTACCGGCCAATTGATGGATTAAAGGATGTTGCTGCTCCCGTAGGGAATGAACTCGAGTCATGGAGGTAATCAGGATAGCGTTATCCTTACCTTGCCCTAACCCCTGTGCAGCCATTGTGCAGCTCAAAAGCACTCTGCCTGGCCATTTCTGAGGGGCAAACAGGGTGTTTAAAGGAACTTAATACACTACAGAAATCATCTTTTTGTCTGGAACTATCCCGCTAGTTTTGGGGACTGGCGAGATCGCGCACAGGCCTGATATCGTCTCAGCCGGTTCTGCAATCGCACGGCCAAGCTCTTGCCTTGAATCGGCTTAGTAATGTAGTCATCAGCGCCTAAAGCAAAGGCTTGATTTTGTTTGGCTGCATCCCCATGGATACTGAGGAAAATAATCGGTAAATGCTGCCATTGAGGGTTGCTGCGCAGCACCTGACACAACTCAAAGCCGTTGATGTGGGGCATCTCGATATCGAGCCCCAGCAAGTCTGGCATGACCTCGATGAACAAAGCCCAAAACCGTAGAGGATTGGTCAACGGCGTAATTTGAAA
>JBHJIP010000054.1:0-31217 GCA_050043365.1 Leptolyngbyaceae cyanobacterium | reverse complement strand
TGACTGATGCTGGCCGCAATACCCACTAAGGGAAACATCAACCCTGCCTCCGGTTGCCTTTGAAACCATCTTCGCTCTGATGCGATGGCTAACCAATTTACTTTGCATATTTTCTACGCGCAGAGTTTGCCAAGTCGTGTGTTCAGGGACAATCGGCGGAGGGTAGGCACAAGACCTACCCCTACCAAGGTAAATTCTTACCTGGAAATCTCCTTAGGCGAATGCTGAGAAAGCATATTGTTGTACCGTTCACCAACTCCTCTGTGTAAGGGCATCCTCTTGTAGATGCTCTCAATCCATAGGCTCACCCACCTATTGATGGAAACACCTCAGTAACGTGAAGGGATTAAGCGCATCAAAGGGGCAAGGGGGAATGTGCTACTTTCGAGGAAACTATCCCTGTCAAAAAAATGACTGTCCGGGCTCAAGAACTTCTGAGCACTTTTGATGACTTACCTGACTCGGTGCAAGTTGAAGTCGCCTTAGGGATACTCAGGCGGGTTATTGATTGGGATTTTCCTCCCTTAACTGACGATGACCTGATCTTTAATGCCGAAGCATTGTTTTTAGACCTGGATCAGCAAAAAGTCGAGTATGAGTAACCCTGATCGGGGAGAAGTCTGGCTTGTTGATCTAGGTCGGGACGCCATCTTTAACCTGCCTGTGCAAAGCCATGTCCATCAAACTACCCCCTGGCACCGCTGCCCACAGTGAAGAGAACCCAACTCCCCAAAGTCGTCATCTGGTGACGCTGATTGCTTTGCTGGTTGGGTTAATCATCGCCGTTTGGGTCGCGGTTAGCTTTTTGTTTAACCAAGTGATCAACGCGATTCCGCCCTCGGTGGAGCGGCAGCTCGGGGCGATCGCCATCGCCGCTTTTGAGCAACAGGCAGAACCCTCCGACACCCAAGATACCCTCAATCAATTGCTGGATCGATTGGAGGCCAAGCTGCCTGAGAAGCTGAGCCGCGATCGCGACTATCAGTTGCTCTACATTCCTGATGAAACGGTGAATGCCCTGGCTCTGCCGGGGGACCACGTGATCATTTACCAGGGGCTACTGGCCCAGGCGGATTCTGAGAATGAAATCATGATGGTGTTGGGCCACGAGCTGGGCCACTTCGCCAATCGCGATCATCTACGAGGATTGGGGCGGGGGATCTTAGTGCAGGTGGTGGCGTCAATGATATTTGGCAATGCGGGTTCGATCGGCGCGGCGGGGCTGGAAACCTTTGCGCGATCGCAATTTTCCCAGCAGCAAGAAATCCAGGCGGATGAGTTTGGCCTGACGTTGTTGCAGCAGGTCTATGGCCATGCCGGTGGGGCCACGGCCTTTTTTGCCCGCATCGGTGATCAACCGGGAGCCAATTTTGACTTTCTCACTACTCACCCAGCACCTCAGAAGCGGGTGCGTCGTTTAGAGAAACTGATCGAAGACCGGGGTTACAACGTTGAGGAGCTGACGCCTTTACCATCGAGTTTGCAAGTGGGTGAATAAAGTAAGGGCTAGAGAGATAGCCAAAACCAACCCCGCCACCGACCCTAGCAGTGCCATTAACCCAGATCTCGATTCTCAGAGGCAGCGCGCAAAATCATTTTCTCAACCTCTAGACTCCGATTTAGTGACCTTATTTCTATCTCAGGGTGTTTGTTTGCAAAAACCCTGAAAACCTCATCAGCAAACGCCTGCCCAATTGCTTCGACATCAGCAAAGTCCAATATTATCGTTTTGAATTTATCGAGACCTGCAACCAACCGTTTACCTTGGGAACGGGATATCAACTTCTCACTTCCATACTGAGCCAAACGAACTGGCACATTGGTTTTTATAAACCCATACCCATCTTCAATATCTGCAGAGAATTCGTCAAAGACTTGCTTATCTGTTCTAGCTGTATTGTTGGCTAAGCTCATAACAACTAAAGTTCCTTCAGTTGAAGGCAAAGACTCTATCCCAGCAATATCCTTCTTGTTAGCGATCCAGTCTTCATTGCCAACTTGGTGGCTAAACACAATGTCCTCTGACATAATTGCAAAGCTATCAAGCATCCTCGAAGTGAAAAATATTCCCTGTCCAGAGTGATTTTCCGGATCTGTGGTCACCTTGCCCTTCGCCAGCTCCAAAACAGCTTGCCTTTCATCTTCGAGATTTAACTCGGTTTTGATTTTCTTGAAAATACCGACACCGTCATCCACGATATAAATACTCGTATCTATGGCAGTTCTATCGATGCCGATCCATACCTTTTGACCGGATGAATGGTCAATGGCATTGTTAAGAATCTCCGTAAATCCGTAATACCAAATATCTTTGGCATTGCTGGGTAAGTCAGAAATTTTATTGCTGATATCTATATCCCAAACGACATCTTCTGCAATGGTGCTAGTAATTTCATAGTCGCTTTCCCATCGCAAAATAGAAGCCAACTTATAGGTTCGATGTCTTCTAGAGCCGCTTGCAGCGATTAAGCCCTGATCCACCAAGCGTTTAATATGCTTATTGACTGCCTGCCGACTAATACTAAATTCTTCTGACGTTAAGGCTGCAATATGCGTCGAGTGCTGCTGCACGTTCGCCAGTATATATTGGCGAATCGCTTCCCCCCGCTTACGAACGCCTGCCATCCTAACCCCCTTAGCTCTGTTCATTAACAAGCCTTAGCCGATTCTATGTCAACCTTTAGGCTTGGTAAGGTTGTTATGGAAGAATATTAAAAGGGAAAACGACAGTTTTTGAAGGGCTAAACTCCGCTTAATCTTCATCCCATGCTGATTAAGTGCTCAATAGCAAGAAGTCTAGGCAGATGAGTTTGGCCGTTGCAACAAGTCTATAGCCATGCTGGTGGGGCGACGGCCTTTTTTGCTCCCATTGCCGATCAATCGGGAGCCAATTTTGGTGGCTTCACCACACGCATTACTTCAAAAAACCGACTGCCTCTAGATTGGCAGGTGTCCAATTGCGATAGTAGCCCGTCTGTTGCAAAGACCCTTTCGCTTTCTCAAGGTAAGGTACAGACTGAATCGAGAGATGGGGATAGGAAGATCGCCTTGTATATGTCCCCTGAATATTGAACGTATCCTGAGGATGACCGCCAAAGCCCATCAAGTCCAATGGTGCCAATGTGAGATTGAGGGCTTCTACAAATGTCTCCATCTCGGACACCGATAAGGCATTTTTCTCCGGGTGAATGACGACCAAGATTTCACTGTTTTCATCCTGAGTGAAGGCAGTGACCATATGCATCAACTCAGAGTTGGGAATGAGTCCGTCCTGATTAAAGACACAGACTCGAAACATAATCGCCTCACCCAAGCGAGCTTTGCGTGCAAATGGACATACCGGCAGTTGATTGAAGGCCGGATGGGGCACTTCGACAAAGTCCTGTAGATACTGAGTCATTTCGGCAATGACCCTATCCTCTGGCTGGCCCATAAATAAATCCTTAACCGCCACATTTCAGCCCCGTGCTCTAGGATTCTGCACTACAGCACCGAAATGAACAAGGCTCTGACATGTACCCAGGGCCTTCAAACGAGGCGTTCGGCCTGCCCATACCGATAGCCGCTATTTCAGCGCCTCATCCAAGACTTGGCGGGCTAACTCGGCGTGGGCTTTGGCCTCTCGGTACTTAAGGTTGCTTTGGGCAAAGCTTTTCAGAGTTTTAAACCCACTCTTAAGGTGTTGGAGCTGCTCATCATCAAGGGGGTCGTCACTGAAGAGCACATCCACTAGCTCCCGCACCTGCAGCGCCTCAGCGCGGGAGGCTTGAACTTTGACTTTGAGCGTTGCCAAATGGCTGAGCACCTGGACCGCATCGACAACGGCGTCCTCTTGGTTCTGAGTATCGGATTCGTAGTTGGGGGCAGTCACTTCTATAAATTGGTGGGGGCCAAATCCATCAGCCAGATCGATGGGGAGTTCACCGTCATCCATGAGCTCAACCAGTTGATCCATGGCTTTATCTCGGGCTTTGCGAGAGTCCTTACCCGGTACGTTCAGGATGACATCTGGACTCTGGACGAGGGTATATTGAACCATTATTAGTACATGTGAACTATATCGCTTTTATCTTAAATGACATGGGTGATGGAAGTCAGTACTGATCTCTTGCTCTCCCAGCAGTAAGGATTACGCTGTGGTTTCAACAGGGTCGGCTTGGGCAACGGTCACCAAAGCAACATCGACTCGATTGCTGTCAACTTCCGTTAACTCAGCCCGTACATTGGGGCCAAAGAAGCGCTCAATTTTATCTTGCTTATCCAACCACTTAGTGAAAGGAATTTTAGGCGTATCAAATTCCAATACCAAAACATAGGTGCCGTCTTGAGATTCTTCCCGTACCCCTGCCAGCACGGGGCGTTCTTCATCATTAGGGGAGAGGCCAAGGCGCTCTAAAGCGTCGTCTAAGTGGGCTTCTTGACCATAGCGATAGCGGGTCACATCGCTGCGGACCTGGTTTTGAGTGGGTGTGGCCTGCTGCTGTCGTAGGGTCATCACCTCGGCAGGGGTTTCGCGGCTATAGGGGGTGGGTTCTAATTCGGCTGCTTTGAGGGCCAATCCCCCCAGAAGCACCGGAATGCCATAGAAAAAGCCAGCCAAATTGAGGGTCGCATTGTCCTGAAAATAGGCAATAAATCCAATGATGGTCAGCACGCCGCCAACCCATAACAACAGAATACTGAGGGAGGTTTTACCTAGCATTATTGCTCTACTTTCCATGTTCCACCCCGTGATTGTATCGCCCTGGTTGAGCCAGCGGGGATCGCTGAGGGGCTATAAAAGGTCAGAAAGAGCAGACCTGTCCCCTGCCAAGTTGTCCCAAAGTTGCCTATGCTGATGTACTGGAGCGTCATAAAACATCACCATTATGGATACCCAAGGGATTCGCGATCGCATTGAACAGATTCGGGCTAAGCGCGAGGTTTTACTGCGGCTGCTAGAACAACCTGATCTCGGCACCCTCCGCATTGATGTTAATCAAGCCTTAGAAGAAATGGACGACCTCTTGGAGGAATTTGACAACACCTTCCCGGCCAACGCCGCTTAAGCGTCTAACCCTTTTTAAATCGCCATTTGAGATCAAACGGAAATAGCCCATGGCAAACACCTATCGGGTTGATATCAACCACCAGGGGGAAACCCACACGATTCAAGTTTCAGAAGATAAAACTGTACTTTCCGCCGCCCAGGACGCAGGCTTAGATTTACCCTATTCTTGCAGTGCAGGGGTTTGTACCACCTGTGCCGCCCTCGTTACTGAAGGCATTGTCGATCAGGCCGACGGCATGGGGGTGAGTCCGGCGCTACAGGCTGAGGGCTATGCTCTGCTTTGCGTGGCCTATGCCACCTCTGATTTAAAACTTGAAACCGAAAAAGAAGATATCGTTTACGAAAAACAATTTGGCCAAGCCTAATAGGAGTGTCTGTAATGACCACCCATTTCATCACTGCTGAAATTGATTTGACCGAGACCCCAGAACCCCTATCTAAAGCCGTCGAAGCTGAACTTCAAAAACGCGGTGAGCCCCTGCGGTGGGCTGTCACCCAAGTAGATGAAGCGACGCAAACAGCCCAGGTTGAGGCGGTTGTCACTGCTGATGCTTAGGTCTGGGCTATAGACTATTGCGGTTAGCAGGGGAGCATAAGGCGCGATAGTGCCCAGCATCGCGATCTCAAAACGCCCTTATACAGCGGTCCTGATTGTGCCTACGGGCATTGGGGCCGCTGTTGGGGGTTATGCCGGGGATGCCCTGCCGGTGGCGCGGGCGATCGCTGAGGTTGTCGATACCCTAATTACCCACCCGAATGTGCTGAATGGGGCTCAGCTCTATTGGCCTATGCCCAATGCCCTCTACGTAGAAGGCTATGGGCTGGATCAGTTTGCTGCCGGGAGCTGGGGCTTGAGCCCAGTCCACCGCAATCGGATTGGGTTGCTGCTGGATCAAGCGATTGAGCCGGACTTACGTTGGCGTCACCTCCAGGCAGCAGATGCGGTCCGGGCGACGCTGGGGCTCGATCTGGCGGATTATGTGATCACTGACGAGCCAGTCGGCGTTGAGTTACGTCAAGCCCCATCGGGGGCTACCTGGGGAACAGTACAGCGGCCAGGTACGTTACTGCGCGGCGCTGAAAAGCTACTTCAAGCTGGGGCTGAGGCGATCGCTGTCGTCGCCCGTTTTCCCGATGAGACGGATGAAGTTGCACTACAAAACTACCGCCAAGGCCAAGGGGTTGATCCCTTAGCAGGCGCCGAGGCGGTGATCAGTCATCTGATTGTGCGGCAGTTTCAGGTGCCCTGTGCCCATGCCCCGGCCCTGAGTCCTCTCCCGCTTGATCCGGCCCTGTCCCCCAAATCCGCTGCCGAGGAAATTGGCCACACCTTCTTGCCTTGTGTTTTGGCGGGGCTCAGCCGTGCTCCAAAATTCGTGGAACCCACGGCAAAAACAGCCCACACCATCTGGGCCGATCAGGTGGATGCGGCGATCGTGCCTGCAAGTGCCTGCGGGGGTAGCGGGGTTCTCCATTTTGGCCAAAACAGCACCCAAATCATTGCGGTGGAAGAAAACACCACCACGTTGAACGTAACCCCAGAACTTCTGGGTATAAACGCGATTCGCGTTAGGTCCTACTTAGCGGCGATCGGGGTGATGGCTGCCCACAAAGCTGGGGTGAATGCCAGGGCGCTCTCTTCGCACTTAGCCCCCATAAAACCCTCAAAGTAAGCCACGACGCTGGAGGGAGCGGCCCGATCAACTGGATGTGCTGATCAATAATGCCGGTGTGTTGATGAGTTTATGGAGTCGGTGCTGTACTGCTGCACCCAATCCCGCAAGATCGAATTCACCCGTTCCGGGGCTTCATCTTGGGGGCAATGGCCGACCCCCTCTAGGGAAATAAACTGCTCTACCGCTGGATAGTCGACCCAAGGACGGCCCTGTTCAATGGGTTCCCAAGGGTCGGCTTCACCCCAGATGAGAATGGTGGGGCAGGTGAGCTGGGGCAAAAGGTCCTCAGGCAGTGGCCCCTGGGAGTAGCGCACAAAGGCCAAGAATACATCCGCCGCCCCTGGATCGCGGGCCGGTTCCAGCAGGATCTCCACCAGCTCATCCGTAACCGCTTCCTTGTGTCCGTAGGCCTGCTGCAAAATATTGCGAATCACCTTCGGCTTTGCCAGGCGCGAGAAGAAGAAATGGCCGATCGCCCGCACCCCCAGCAGGGACTGAATCAATGGCGTCGGGGCACTGCGGTACCAGGGAAGGGTTGCCCGCTTGCGATCGTGCAGAAGTCGCAGCGAGCAGTCTAACAACGCCAGCCCCCTCACCCAGTCTGGAGTAGTGACGGCGGTCTGCATGGCCACAATGCAACCAATGGAATTTCCCACTAAGAAGGCGGGTTCTCCAACAATGTCTCGGCAGAAATCAGTGACCAGTTGCCCCCAGGTTTCAAAGGTGTAGAATAACGGTTCGCCAGGGGCTGGTTTGACCGATTTACCAAACCCGAGCAGGTCGATGGCATAGACGCAGTGGGTTTCGGCCAGCTCAGGGATGTTTTTGCGCCAATGATCACTAGAGGCCCCAAACCCGTGAATCAGCACTAAAGGGGTACCCGCCCCTGCGGTTTGATACCGAATCGGTAAGCCCTGCCAAGGCCAAGTGCAATTCTGGACAGTGCAGTCAGCGGTCGTAGCCATGGCAGATAGGGTCTTTTAGGATGGGTCTTTACATTAGTTTACGATTTTGACGGTATATAGGTCGGTTTTACCCCAAGGAGGCCTGTGCTCTATCAAAAAATGCAAGGACGATCACCGATTTGGCTGGTGCTGCTGGCGATCGCCTCTATTCAAATTGGGTCTGCTGTCGCCAAGGGGCTCTTTGATCAGATCACCCCGATCGGCGTCGCCACCCTGCGATTGAGTCTAGGGGCAGCACTGATGGTCGGGCTGACGCGACCTCCTTGGCGCTACCGCTGGCAAGACTATCGCTTGGTAGTCAGCTTGGGGCTGGCCATGGGGGGAATGAATGCCTTGCTTTACAGCGCCTTGGCCTATATTCCCCTCGGTGTCGCCGTCACCCTGGAGTTTATGGGGCCGCTGGGGGTGGCCCTTTACCATGCCCGCCGTTGGACTGATGGGCTTTGGGGAGCAATGGCGATCGCTGGGGTGGTCCTGCTCAACCCTTTGGATGCCTCTGGATTTAACCCCTTGGGTGTGGCCATGGCCTTGGGAGCGGGGTGCTGCTGGGCGGCCTACATTGTTCTGTCGACAAGGGTGGGGAAAGTATTTGAGGGTACGACTGGGGTCACTCTGGCGATGGGGGTGGGTGCAATGGTGCTGCTGCCGATCGGTTGGATGGGCAACGGTGGGCAACTGGTTGCACCACCCGTTTTATTCGTCGGTATGGGCGTGGCCCTATTGGCCTCTGTGATTCCCTACACCCTAGAAATGACGGCCCTGCGACGGATGCCTATGGGTGTGTTTGGCATTTTGATGAGTCTAGAGCCGATGGTGGCCTCCATCGTGGGGCTTTTGATTTTGGGGGAATATCTGGGCTTCAAAACCGCGATCGCGATCTTGCTCGTCACCTTCGCCTCGGTCGGAGCCACCTGGCCCCGTTCCAACCAATAGCTGGGAAAATAGGTCCAGCGGCATTGATAAGCAATGGGTAAAAAATCGACTCAATCGCCTCCAAAAACATCTCGGTACCTGGTGAAACTGAGTGAGCAACTGTTTGAGGCGGAAACAGATCGGACCACGTTCCTCAAATGTCTCGACAGCCCCCACCCCTTTGCGCCCACCATCCTGTGGACGAAACCTAAACCCGCCACGCTGTCGCCAGAATTGACGCCCCTAGAGCCGCTGCCTTGGCAACCTGCGTTCGTAGACCGACTGGCGATTGGCACCCGCCCCGGACAGCACCCCCTCCACCAAGCCGGTTATTTCTACTGTCTGGATGGTTCGTCGGTGTTTGCCGCCTCGGTGTTGGGGGCGATCGCGGAGCCAATCTCATCCGTTCTAGATCTCTGCGCTGCCCCAGGGGGTAAGGGACTCTATAGCTGGGTCACATTGAAACCCAAGGTGCTGCTGTGCAACGAGGTGGTTCAGAAGCGGGTCAAGATTTTAATTGCCAATCTAAAGCGCTGTGGGGCGAACCAGGCCAAGGTCTTGAATCAAGACTCAGCGGTGTTGGCCGAACATTTGCCCCAAAGTCTGGATCTGGTGTTGGTGGATGCCCCCTGTAGCGGCCAGTCGCTGCTAGCAAAGGGCAAAAAGGTACCGGGTTGCTGCCATCCGGTGACTCTAAAACGCAACGCCAATCGCCAAAAGCGCATCCTCGCCAACGCTGCCCAGATGGTTCGACCAGGGGGCTATTTGGCCTACATGACCTGCACCTACGCCCCCCAAGAAAATGAGCAGGTCTGCCAATGGCTGCTCAAAACCTTTCCTCAGTTTGAGCCCCTAGTTGTGCCTAATCTGGCGTTGTATCGGTCTCGGTTGACGGAGCTGCCCTGCTACCGCCTGCTGCCCCAGTCAGGTATCGGAGCAGGTGCCTTTGCAATGCTTTTGAAAAACACCGAATCGAGCCAAGGTCAGTCCCTGAATGAGGCGTTTTTAGAACGTTACGGATATATTCTGACCTAAAGATCAGAAATAAATGAGTACCAAAATCTTTTGAGAGGGACATGGCATCTCAATTTTCTGATTATTCCAATCGAATTCCTTAGAGTATTCCATCTAAAAAAGTATCCCGGCTTTCATAGCTGGGGTCAGAAAGCCTCCGACACGCTTTAAGGCTAAAAGCCTTTATCCATAGGCTTTCTGACGTCGCCAATACCGCAAGCTTTACGGCATTGGTCATATGATGCCGAACGGGTGTTGTCTAGACAAACGAATCAATCCTTGACGGGGGGTTGGATAAGTAATTAGCTGGAACACTCTTAAACGGACAGGGGCGTCGCTGTAATCGTTTGAGCCGTTTCCAAAATGACTTGGGCAGCGCGATCGCAGGCCCCTGGGTTGCCCAACGCCTGACGTAACCGCTCGTAGCCTGCCAGCATGGTTTGCCGCTTTTCTGTACCCGGTAAGAGCTGAAGCACAGCCTCTGATAAGGTTTCTGGCGTGGCTTGCCACTGAATAAACTCCGGCACAACCGGCTCAGGCAAAACCAGATTGGCGGGGGAGACGTAGGGGATCTTGACCCGCAGTAGGTAATGGGCAATGCGGGCAGTGAGGGGATTGAGTCGATAGGTCACCACCTGGGGCACATTCATTAGGGCCGTTTCCAGATTCACGGTGCCTGATTTAGTCAAGGCAACATCAGCGGCGGCGATCGCCGCCTGGGTTTGGTCCTCTACTAAGGTGACCGGCAACCCGTAGGGCAGTAGGGTTTGCTCTAGCTTGGCTTTCAGACTGGCCATGGAGATGGGCAGCAAAAACTTTACGGCTGGCAATACAGCCCGAATCCGTTGCGCTGCTGCGAACATTACCGGGGCTACATGGGCCACTTCTTGATGGCGAGACGCCGGAATCAACGTCACAATCGGTTCAGTTCCAGAGAGTCCCAGAGCGTTTCGGGCTTCGTTGCGATCGGGGGGGGGTGAAAAACGATCCACCAGGGGGTGGCCAACCCAAGTCATGTCAGCCCCGAAGCGCTGATAGTAATGGGCCTCTTCTGGAAAAATCGCCACCATCCGATCTGAGATTCGGATTAAGGTTTCGGTATCTTTTTGATTAAATGCCCAGACCCACTGCTGGGGGGCAATGTAGTATACCGTTTTCACCTCGGGTAGATGCTGCCGCATGAACTTGCCGAGGCTGAGGTTAGGCCCCATATAGTCGATATAAACGGCCACGTCTGGGGGTTCAGCCCGAAGCTGTTGCTGGGCCTGCTGTTGCATTTGCAAGGTGGGCAGCACGTAAGGGAGGGCCTCTAAAAGCCCCACTGAGCCGATGCCGGTGGTTTCTCCGAGCAAATGCGCCCCCGCCCCCGCCATCTTTTGCCCCCCCAAGGCAGAAATACTCAGGGTGATGCCCTGCAATTTGGCCTGGCGATAGAGCGCCTCTATCAGCAGTGCCCCTTGCAAATCCCCAGAAACTTCACCCGTACTGATAAAGATCCGAAGGGTGGGTTGAGTCTCTACCACACCTAGTCCTCGGACTGTGCGGAGCTGACGCGACGACCGGGGGTCGGCCCCCGACGTCTTGACTGCTGAGAAGATGCCGTCAAAAATTGCTTGAGGTGGGTGACATACTCATTGTCAGGCCACTGTTCTAAGGCTGTCAGCCCTGCTTCGAGGGAGGTTCCACCGCGATAGAGCAGACGGTAGGCTTCTTTCAATTCTCGGTACGGGACGCCGTCTTTAGCTTTAGTAATCCCGGCGCGGCGTAGCCCGACTAGATTCAAGCCCCGGACCCGTCCTGGACTACCTTCAACGACGGTATACGGAGGAACATCTCGGTCAATGCGGCTCATACCACCCACCATGGCAAAGCGGCCAATATGGACAAATTGGTGAATGCCTAAGACCCCGCCAATGACCGCATTGGAATCCACCTCTACATGGCCCGCTAGGGAAACCGCGTTGGCAATAATGACGTGATCGCCCACGACGCAATTATGGGCCACATGCACGTAGGCCATCAGCAGGTTGTTGCTGCCCACCCGGGTGACCTCGCCGGAATGGGTGGCGCGATTGATGGTGACATATTCGCGAATGCGATTATCGTCGCCAATCTCGACCCGGCTGATGGAGCCGTCGTACTTTAAGTCTTGGGGTTCGATACCGATGGTGGCCCCAGGAAAAATTTGATTGCGAGCCCCAATCGTGGTGTGACCATCGATCACCACATGGGCACCAATGTCAGTTTCTGGGCCGACGGTGACGCTTTCGCCAATCACAGCGTATGGCCCCACCCGGACACTGCTGTGAAGGGTGGCCCCTGGGTGAATCACCGCAGTTGGGTGGATGAGGGTAGTCAAGGGCGTGCCTCCGGAGGCCAACGTAGAAGTCGGGTTTAGGGTCATGGTTACAGGCGATCGCTGAACTAATCCACAACAGAAAACATGAGCGTTCCTTCGCAAACCATTGCCCCATCAACTTCGGCACGGGCCTGCATCTTGCCAAACCGCATCCGCTTTACGGTCAGCAGCTCTACGGTCATAACCAACTGGTCACCAGGGACAACAGGCCGCCGAAACCGCACCTTATCAATCCCGGCAAACATACACAGACCATCAACTCCAGGCAGTTGGGTCAAGACAATCCCGCCCACCTGGGCCATGGCTTCTACAATCAAGACCCCCGGCATAATCGGCCGTCCTGGGAAATGGCCTTGAAACTGCGGCGCATTAAAGGTGACATTCTTGATGCCCACCGCCTTTTCACCAGGAACATAATCAATAATTCGATCGACCAGCGCAAACGGATAGCGGTGAGGTAAAAGCTGCTGAATTTCCTCCAGACTATAGGTGGTTTTGATGGGGGCGTCTGGATTGGGCGTCTCTACGGAGGGGGCCTTGACGTGAGAAGGGTCTGCAGTTACCGCTGTAGTCATCAATTTTGGTCTCGGATCGAGTACGGGAATCTTAGTAAATTCCAAAGCTTTATAAATTTCAAAGCTTTCCCAATTGTCCCATTAAACCGCGTCCAGTTTGAAACCTGTCGCTTTCTCCACCGAAAACCTGCGGTTACGGACGTGGCCAAGGTTTAGACAGTCACTCTATACAGCCAAGAGCGCCTGGGCAAGCTTGACATGTAGCCCGTGGCTGGCTTTATAGGCCACCACATGGGCAACGGGCAGTGCCCCCAGCAAACTCAAATCCCCTACCAAGTCAAGCAGCTTATGGCGAACCGGCTCATTCTCAAACCGCAGGGGCGGATTCACCCAACCGCTGTGGTCACAGACCAAGGCATTATCTAGGCTCCCCCCTTTGATCAACCCTTGTTCTCGCAGGTAGTCCACTTGGTGGGCTAGGCCAAAGGTGCGGGCCGGAGCTACTTGTTCTGAAAATGTCGAAACCTCGGGGGACCAGCTATACCACTGATTGCCAATGGCAGACACGTCAAAGTCAATGCCATAGGTAAACCGAGGTAGGGCCGAGGGCAGGGCCATCACAAAGGCATCTCCCTCCTGAATGTGGACCGGAGCGGTAACCTCAATCGGGGTTTGTGTAGCGGCTTGGGCCTGCACGCCTGCTTGGGCGATCGCTCTGGCCCAAAGTAGGGCGGACCCGTCTAATAGAGGGACTTCAGGACCATCAATTTCAATACGGGCATTACTCACCCCTGACGTGATTAGGGCCGCCAATAGATGTTCTACGGTGCGCACCGTCGCCTCGCCGTTGGCCAGTTCTGTGGACAATAGGGTCTGGCGAACAGCGCTGACATGGGCTGGAATCTTCGGTGTGTTGGGCAGATCCGTTCGCACAAAATACCGGCCTGCCTGTTCGGGGGCGGGCAAGATCCGCACCGTGGTCTCTTGTCCAGAGTGAAGGCCAACTCCTCGGGCCTCGAAGATCTGCGCCACCGTGCCCTGGATTGCGGTGGTTGAACGTGGAGCCTGACCTTTTGTTGCCACCATTTAGAAGCGCTCACCGATACCAAAGTGCAATCTTCCCCCGCCGCCATCATCGCTGAAGCCGTAGTCAATCCGAATCGGACCTAAAGGGGTTTGGATGCGTAAGCCGCCGCCATAGCCAATGCCGCTACCGGGCTTGCCGCGATCGCCCGCCGGATTCCCAGGGACATCATCGCCGCTGCCCAGATCGGTAGCCGCATCTAGGAATAGGGCCCCGCCCACAAAAGAGAAAATCGGGAAGCGGTATTCCGCTGTGGCTTGAATATAGTGGCGACCGGAGCCGACTTCACCCTCTTCAAACCCCCGTACGGAATTAGTGCCCCCTAAAGAAAAGGCTTCATAGGGCGGAAAGTCCCCGATAATCGTGCCGCCCTGCAGGTTAAAGGCCAAAACCTGAGCCCCTTCCCCAAAACTCAGGAAGCTAACCGGCAGATAATAGCTGTAGCTGGCCTGAACCCGGTTGAAGAAAATACTGCCCGAACCCAACGGCACAGACTGCTCTGTACTCAACCGCAAGACGCTGCCTCGGGTCGGAGTCAAGCCGTTGTCCCGCAGGTCTCGCACCACCCCCACTTGGAAGGTCCAGAGATCGTCGACTCCCGTGGAACTCGCCGTGAGGGGATTGCCAGCGGCATCTACCGTATTGGTATTGCCGTCCGCGTCTGTGGCTCGAATCCGCTGGAAGCGGGTACCAACGGAGCCACTCCAGCCGCCACCCAAGGGGCGCCGGAAGCTGAGCCCGCCCCCAAAGCTGAGCAATCGCACCCGATCGCCATTGGCCAGATTAATTTCAACAGGACCGTTGTCAAAAACCAGAGGCACCGACCGTCGCGCAAAGGCATTCACGGTATAGGACGTGCGGTTGGGATCCCCAGCAATCCAAGGATCGGTGAAGCTGATATCAAACAGCAGATCTCGGGTGCTGAGTTGGGTTTCTGCCGAGAATTTCTGGTTGTTGCCGCCGAAGTTTTCTTGGCGATAACTCAGGGTGCCAAACACATCGCCGGTAAAGTTAAAGCCCAAACCCGCTGCAACGGAGCCGGTGTTGCGCTCCACCACGTTGATGATCATGGTGACATCGCGAGGGTTCTCCTCCCCTGGGGCCAGGCTGAGGTTGATGTCATCAAACAGCCCCAAACCAAAGACCCGCTGTAGGTCAGACTGGATTTGATCCTGCTGGAAAATGTCCCCTTCTTGGGTCTCTAACTCGCGGGTAATGATGAATTCGCGGGTCCGCCCTTGGATGGGGTTGCCGTCTTCATCTTCGGCTAGGCCCTCTTCGCTGATGTAGCGGACCTGGATATCCTCAATCACCCCTTCTGCCACCACCAGGGTGACGATCCCATCAGGGGAAATTTCGGGAGAGGCAATCACTTGCGCCAAGACGTAGCCGTTGTCTTGATACCACTCGTTTAACTCAACAATTCGATCCTGAAAGGCAATCAGGTCAATGATTTCGCCATACTGGTCCGAGAAGATCTCATTGACGACTTCATCGGGCAACGCCTCATTGCCAGTCACCTCTACCTGAGTCAGCACCGGGTTGGGCTGCACCACAAAGGTGATTCGCACCCCCAGCGGCGTATCCTCCGGCAAGGCCCGCACGTTGGCGAAAATACCGGTCGAAAAAATGTTGTTGATGTCTCGCTGCAGTTGCGTTCGTGTAGTGGTGCGCCCTGCCTCTGTCGAGATGGCATTAAAGACCGCATCCTCTAAGGAACGATCCAGCAGTTCACCCGCCGCATTCGTGACCGCCACTTCAGCCACCAGCACCCGGGTTTCTTCTTCCTGCTGATTCGTTTCAACCGGCTCAGTCGGTTCATCGGCAGACTCAGGTGCCCCCTCATCAGCAGGGTCAGCTTGACTGATGGCATCCACTGAGACCGAGGCGTCGAGAGAGACCTCGGGCACAATCTCCAAAGCTAATGGAGTGGCTTCTACCGTCGTCTCAGCTGCTGCTGCCTCTACATCCGTGACTTCTACCTCAACCGTAATCGTCTCTAGAACTTCCGACGCTGCCTCCAAGTCCGCCACAGTGGGCAGAGGGGCAGTCACCAGGTCTACGTCTGGCAATTCAAGTTCCGGGACTGTGGCGGTAGGCACAGCCCCAGGGGACGTGGCTTCGGCGACCTCAGACGGCAATAAATCCGTCACCTCACTTCCATAGGCCTGACTCGCAAATCCTAAGGTTGCTGAAACGGTTAACAGGGC
Organism: Leptolyngbyaceae cyanobacterium; assembly: GCA_050043365.1. Classification (GTDB taxonomy): domain Bacteria; phylum Cyanobacteriota; class Cyanobacteriia; order Phormidesmidales; family Phormidesmidaceae; genus PCC-6406. The sequence goes on along the minus strand of JBHJIP010000054.1, from coordinate 15,432 downwards.
AAGGAGCGTGGGGGACTGACGCATTCTAAATACCTATATAAAGGTCCGGGTAAACGACATAGAGGTTTGGCATCACATCCAGGGGGAGTGGACCAGGGTTTACAATTCTCAGTCTTTCTCCGCAAACGGGAAGATTCTACCGCATCGTCTGAGTCAATTTGGGTGAACTTGGGCCAGAATCCGCTGCAGCACCTCTTGATAGGCATCGGCCACCTGCCCCAAATCCTGTCGAAATCGGTCTTTATCGAGGATGCGATCCTTGGGGTCGGTTTTGGCTTGGTCCCAAAGGCGGCAGGTGTCGGGGCTGATCTCATCAGCCAGCACCAGTTGGTCTTGACTATTGACGCCAAACTCCAGCTTGAAGTCCACCAGGGTAATGTGGCAGCGCTGGAAAAACACCTGCAAGTGTTGGTTAATCGCCTGGGTCAGGGCAATAATTTCCTCGACGCGGCTGTCATTGGCAAGGTCCATGGCGCGGATGCGATCGCGGGTCAACAGCGGGTCCCCCAGGTGATCGTTTTTGTAATAGAACTCCACCAGCGGTGGGTCCAGTTGGGTGCCTAAGGGAAGTCCTGTTTGTTGACAGAGGCTACCGGCGGCAATGTTCCTGACCACGACTTCGAGGGGGACGATTGTGACGGTTTGGACGCGCATTTCGCGATCGCTGGTGGTCTCGATCCAATGGGTGGGAATGCCTTGGGATTCGAGCAATTGAAAAAGGTGGGTGGCGATCGCGCAGTTAATCCGGCCTTTATCGGAAATCTGGCCCCGTTTCTGGGCGTTAAAGGCGGTGGCGTCGTCTTTGAAGTAGCTCACCAGGACAGTGGGGTCGTCGCTGGTGTAGAGGATTTTGGCTTTACCCTCGTACAGTTTTTGCCGCTCGGTCATGGCAATGGGAGTTCCCAGGGAAAAATAATCTTTCCATCTTACTGGGCGACATCGATTTTGTAGTCTTGCGGCGTTAAGCCCAACACACCACGCCGCCTGCTGATTTGCAAGGTTAATGATGCCCCTGCTTTGTTTCACTCCAAAGGACGCCAATCCCCAGTGGTGATGAAGGCCGCCCAGTAATAAGGATGGGCGTAGCGGCTATTTGAATCAATCATTTCCAATTGCACCTGCCGTAAGGACTCTGCCCGTCCCGAGCCTGCCAGTAGGTATTCGTAGTAGGCGGTCATTGCCTCCTGGGTAGCAATGTCATCTACCTGCCAAAGGCTCAGCACCAGGGTTTCGGCCCCAGCGATGGTCATGGCCCGCCGTAAGCCATAGACCCCTTCTCCGGTGATGACTTCTCCGACGCCAGTCTCACAGGCGGAAAGCACCACCAACTGGGTGCCATAGAGATCCAGTCCTGCCGCTTCCAGGGCAGTCAAGGCCCCGTCTTCTTCACCGCTGGCCCGCTGATTAAACCCAGCCAGAGCTAGCCCCGATCGCAGCAGCGGATTTTCTAAGGGAGCCTCGGGCGGCAGGTCCGTGGCGCTCACCACCCCGAGGCCGCGCGTATTGATAGGAGGCACCGCTGGTAAATCCCCCAGGAAAAACCCGTGGGTGGCAATGTGTAAAATCTGCGGCCCCTGCACCTGCTTCAGGACATTTTCGGTGGCGTCGGCTCCGGTGAGTAGGGTGACTTCGGGCAAGAGGGCGGCGATCGCCGTGCCTTCTGCGGCGGTGCCGGGTAACGGCCCAAACTGAAGCCGTGCTAGTTCTGCCGCCCGCTGCCCTCGTTGTTCGTCATGGGTTGAGGTACTCGTCGCCGCCCCTGCTTGTTCATAATCCGGGTTGGCGAGCAAAAGTGGCGGCTGACGGCTATCCACTTGGCTCTGCAACCGCAGCAAATCTCGCCCCGAGGTGAGGGTGGTGATTTCAAATTGTTCGATTAGATAGCGATCGTCTGCGGTGCGCAAAGCCTCGAAAGGAATGCGGTTCAACTGACCGTCAGGGGCAATCAGGAGCCGCTGCTTTCCGGCTAGGGCGGGCAAAATCGGGTCCAAGATTAGGGTCGTCAGAGTCCGACTGGCGTCCGTCGGGGATTGGCCGCGATTCACCAGGGCGCGATTAAAGTCATCCACCGCCAGGTCGATGGTTGCCGCATCTCCCAGGTCTCGCCAAGCCACCAGGCCGTCGCCATCCAACCCATACAGGGCATAGCGGGGCGGCCCAAAATTCTCTAAAACCGGCGCGTTGGGAATTACCGGGCGGTAGCGCATTAGCTCCACCAGGGCGGCACCCTCCGGAATTGCGGCCTGCACCGCCTCCAGGGTGACCGGAGTGGTTTCAGTACGGAACAGGACACTGCGTTGACTGAGGTTGGCCTGCAGATCTTTCTCAGTGTTCTGGAGCTGGACCAGTTTGCGCTGGTATTGATCCGGGTCTTGACCGGGTAACTCCCCATAGCGGAGGGTGGCGATTTGGCGGCGGGTTTCCACCAGTTGGTCGAACTGCTGTTGCTCAGCGGGGGCAAGGCGCTGACGCAACACCTGATGGCTGCGGGCGGTGATATCTAGGGACCGGCCTTTACGGCGCAGCACCGTCTCTAGGGCCAGTTCCGCCGCGTCCACGCTGTCCGGCAGGGTTTGCACACTCAGGGACAGGGCCATGTGCAGGGTGGTGGCAATTGTATTGAGGTAGGCCTGCTGCTGCTCGTCTGATAGGGCCGTAAGGTTGTCGATTAAGTTGCGCTCTTCAATCTCTAAAGCAGAAGCTAAAGTGCGAATTGTTTCGGGATAGCGCTGTTGTGGCCAATACACAGAAGCCAGATTGCCGAGGGTGAGGGCCACATCGGGGTGCTCTGGGCCTAAGCGCTGCTGGCGAATCGCCAATACCTCGTCATAGCTGTCCTCTGCAGCGCCATAGTCTCCTTGATAGGCAAAAAGGGTGGCCAAATTGCTAAGGCTATTGGCCACGTCGGGATGGGTCGGCCCCAGCTGAGCGCGACGGATCGCCAATGCTTCCGCAAGCAGGGTTTCGGCCTCGGCCTGACGCGAAGGCTGCAGGGAATAGAGCGCCGCCAAATTGTTGAGGGCGGTGGCAACGCTGGGGTGGTTATCTCCCAGTTGCTGTCGCCATAGGGCCAGGGCCTCCTGGTACGAGGATGCAGCTTCGTCATAGCGCCTTTGGGCGCGATAGAGGCGGGCCAAATTGTTCAGGGCGGTGGCGACGTTGGGGTGGTCATTGCCCAACTGCTCTCGCCAGGTGTCTAAGGCTTCGTTGAGTAAGGGCTCCGCTTCGTCATAGCGGCCCTGGTTACGGTAAATCAGGGCCAGCTCATTCAGGGCCGAAGCAAACTCCGGGTGCGATCGCCCCTGCTGTGCCTCGCGAATCTGTAGCACCCGCTGCAGTTGGGCCTCGGCATCGACATAGCGCCCCTGCAGCCGCTCAAAGCTGGCCAGATTATGGAGGGCGGTGGCCACGTCGGGATGGTTGGGGCCAAGATGATCCTCCAAAATCGTCAGGGCTTCTTGATATAGGGGGGCGGCTTCGTCATAGCGGCCCAGGGCCTCATAGGCGGTGGCCAAGTTGTTCTGGGTGGCCGCCAGGTTCCGGAGGTCAGGCTCTGGCTGTTGCTGCAGGATGGCGATCGCCTGTTCAAATAGCGGCAGGGCACTCGCCTGGCGACCCTGGAACTGGTAAACAGCGGCCAAGTTATTCAGGCTGGTGGCCAATTCTGGATTGTCGGGGTCGAGCTGCTGCTGGCGAATGCTTAAAGCCTCTTGCAGCAGTGGCTCGGCTTCGTCATAACGACCCAGAGCCTGGTACAGCACCGCCAGATTATTGATGCTGATCAGCAGGTCGGGGTGGGTGCCCTCCAGGTGCTGACGGAATAGGGCCACGACTTCTTCAGCCACTGAAACGGCCTCGCTGTAGCGGCCCGCATGAAAGAGATCGACGACGCGATCGCTGAGCTGATTGGCGCGATCAATATCAGCGTGGTCGGTTTGGGCCAGCTCACTGGGCGGCTCCCAAATCATTTCGATCGGGGTGGCCGCCTGATATTGAGATGCACCACAGATCGCTTGGTCACAAGCTCTAGCCGAATCTAAGACAGCAGGCAGCACAGCGGCTGCCAAACCAAGCAGCAGGGCTAAAGAAAAGCGGGACCAAGACGGCGGCATAGCGATTACGACGGCACATCAGCCTAAGATACCGCGCTCAAACGTGATTCTCCTGAGAGGCCCTGCGGCTTATGCAGATCTTCTGTTTCCAGCCACACAACTGCATTTGCCCCCCTTTATTCCCCCCATTTTGCTATTCGTTAGGCAGAACTCTACACAAGATTTGTATTGTTGCTAGCCTCGCCCCTGTCGTCTTACCGTGCGCATTCACGACCCAACCTGTATCTCCCTTTCGGGGGGTTTGGGGGAGTTAGGCCCCCATATCAGGGGGTTTGGGGGCCAGCCCCCGATTCCGATATTGGCTCTTCTGGGAGAAAAGCAACTTGCAAACCCCTTTTCTGAAAAGCGAACGACTTTTGCGTAAGGATATAGAACTCTGGGGAGAGCCGGAATTCAAAGTCCCCCAGGATTAGGCCCTTCGGGCACGCTTCGCGTTTGCGGAGCATTGGCTTGCCATGGGGGGCTTAAAGCCCTAGCTCCTTTGGGCTGCGCCTATGGGCATACAAGAAAAGGGGGATAGGTAGCGATCCAATACTCATGCAAGCCGCAGCCTGATGGACCTGATAGCAACGCGATGAAAGCTACGGGCCATAATAGGTGTAAATACAAAACGTTACATTTATGACCACGGCACTGATTACGGGCGCATCTTCGGGGATTGGGGCGGTATTTGCCGAGAAGCTGGCGGCCAGCAACCACGACTTGGTTTTAGTGGCCCGCTCCCAAGACAAGCTGCAGGCGTTGGCAGCGCAATTAACCCAGCAATACGGCATTCAAGCTATAGTCATTGCCCAAGACTTGACGGCTGCGGATGGCCCGAAACTTGTGTGGGATCAGTTGGAGCAGCAGAATATCGAAGTGGATGTGCTGATCAACAACGCTGGTTACGGCACCTATGGCGAATTTGCCACGGGAGAGCTAGACAACCACCTCAGCATGATTCAGCTGAACGTGATGGCCTTGGTAGAGCTGGCCCATCGCGGCCTGCAGGGCATGAAGGCGCGGGAAACCGGCAGCATTGTCAATATCGGCTCGACCGCGTCGTTTCAGTCGCTGCCCTACCTGGGGGTCTATGCGGCGACGAAGGCGTTTGTGCTCAGCTTTAGCGAAGCCCTCTGGCAGGAGTGCAAGCCTTACGGCGTGAAGGTGCTGGCGGTATGCCCCGGACCGACGGAGACAGAGTTCTTTAAGGTGGCCCAGTTCCCGGCCAGCTTAGGGGAGTCGGTGGGGGCGAACTATGCCTCACCAGAGGCCGTGGTGGATGAAGCCCTCAAGGCCCTAGCGAAGGGGCAGTCCAATGTGGTGACGGGGGGCATGATGAACCAGTTTTTGGTGAATGCAGGCCGGTTTTTACCGAGGGAGGCTGTGGTAAACGCTGTTGGCAAGATGTTTAAAGGGGACTAATCCCATCGATTAAACTGAAGCAACCGGATCAACGGTGAATGCCATGGTCGCTAATGCCCTCCGCTGGACAACCCGAGACCTCAATGCCATGCCTAACGATGGCGGTTGGAAACGGCACGAAATCATTGATGGAGAACTCTACGTGACCCGCGCCCCCCACATCCGTCATCAAGGAACCGGCGGCAATATTCACTTTGAGTTAGAAGCTTGGTCAAGACAGACTCGCCTCGGTACCCCCTTTCAAACCCCTGGGGTGATCCTCACCCCCAATGATGCTGTCATTCCCGATGTGGTCTGGATTAGTAAAGACCGCCTTGCCAATGGTATTGATGACTCAGGGCACCTCATCGTGGCTCCTGAATTGGTGGTTGAGGTCCTCTCCTCAGGAGAACTGAACGAGCAGCGTGACAAAGAGGTCAAACTCAAACTTTACTCTCGCCATGGGGTTCAAGAATATTGGGTCGCCAGTTGGCAGCGAAAAACCCTAGAGATCTATCAACGTTCTGAAGCGCAACTTCAGCGGGTTGCCACCCTGCTAGAGAACGACGTTTTGACTTCGCCTTTGTTGCCGGGTTTTGAAACCCCAGTGGCACGAATTTTTGGGACAAGCCTGTGAAGAAACAATCTTCAACAGGGCGGGGTAACATCACCAAATTTTTGCCATCTGCAACGTGAATCCAGGCAGTTCAGGCGAACAACTGACCGCGTTGGGATTTTCTAGCATCTCAGGCGGCTGCTCAGCTCGGTAGACATGCACTGTCCGATTTTTGCGGTCAATCAATAGCCCCAGTTGCGCTCCATTCTTGATGTACTCTGCCAGCTTGGCCTGTAGTCCCACCAGTCCGTCACTGGCAGACCGCAACTCCACCACAAAATCAGGACAAATTGGTGCAAAGGAGGCCTTCTCCGTCTCTGATAATGCATTCCAGCGTTCTAAGCGAATCCAGGCCACATCAGGGGACCGCGTTGCCCCATTTGGCAACGTGAACCCTGCACTCGAATCAAAGACCTCGCCCGTGCCATCCTGGTCCGCCCAGTTCCCCACTTGCTGAGCAATCTTAAAGTTTCGGTTGCCCGTATCTGAAAATGCTGGGGGCATCACAATCACCTCACCCTGGGCCGATCGCTCAATCCGCAACTCTCGGTTTGCTTGGCAAAAATCATAAAATTGCTCATCCGTCAGAACAGGCTGGGGCACGAGCGACGATAGATCCACCGTGATTGGCGTGGTCTCGGATTTAATCAATAAGCTGGTCATTGCAGATTCGGCTTCTATGCAGAGCGACCTCAGCCAATTCTATAACTTTGCTCTTCTATCGACCTTCTATCGACTTTGAGGGGCGGCACGTTAATCGCTCTGCTCGCCCTTTGAATTCTTAAGGGAGTCTTGACATTCCTTTCTCGCGGGTCAAACCCCACCTAGCGATGGCTTATGATTCTCATGAATCGCAAGCCATCCTTGCCATTAGGGACGATCGCCTGAACTCGCCGCACCAACCGCTGGGGGACATAAAAACGCCATGTTAACGGAGCTACAAAACCGCAAACTCCTGAAGCTGTTTTGCATGTACGACGGCGATCGCGATGGGTTTTTGGTCAAAAAAGATTTTGAGAAAATCGCTTCTAAGCTCTGCACGGTCAAGAATCTGGGCTCTCGTTCGCCGAAGTCGATGATGCTGCAGGAGCGGATGGTGCAGGCGTGGAAGAGTCTGCTCAAGAAGGCAGATTCTAGCGGAGACAAGAAGATCAGTTTGGATGAGTGGCTGGCCTATCACGATGATGTGCTCGGCGATCGCACCACCTACACCCAGGAGGTGCAGTCGGTGATGGAGCTGATCTTTGATGTGTTTGACACGGATGGTGACGGCACGATTTGTGAGCAGGAATGGGCGGAGCTGTTTCAGGTGTACAACATCCACCCGGCCTATGCACCTTCGGCGTTTAAGCAGTTGGATGCCAATCAGGATGGGTATCTCAGCAAGGATGAGGTGCTGGGTCTGATTGATGAGTTTTTCTGTGGGGACAATGTGGGGGCGATCGCTAACGCCATGTTTGGCCCTTATTGAACATGGCAAGGATCTTGGGGGTTAGTAGGGGCAATCCCTTGTGGTTGCCCTTAAGCCGGTGCCCCTCAAAACAGGGTCAAGATCATCGGCAGCAGGGATTTACAGGCGGTGGCCAGTTTGGAGGCGTCGGAAAGGGGCTCGGTGATGAGTTTAAGAGTGCTTGCCGCCCGCTTGGCCATACGCTGCATTGCGCCTTCTTTGGGTTGGCTGCCTGCTTCCGCCAGTTTGGCGACTTCCCCTAGGGCTTCTTTTTTCTCGACTTCGCTGAGTTCGGTGTCGGTTTCGACGGCGGTTTTGAGTTGGGTGAGCAGGTCTTTGAGGTTGGGCTGGTCGGGGGCTGGGTCGGGGAGTTGGTTGATCTGGTTACTGACCTGACCGCTGATTTCGCCCAGGTTGATGGTGCTGCTGCTAAGGCTGACATCACCTCCGGCATAGAAGCTGCCATCACCGGTAGAAATGTTGGGATTATTGCTTTGGTTCATGGCGGTGGTTGTTACCGTGACGTTGGGGGTTGTAGAGGTTAGCCCCAGCATAATCGCTTTCAAATCGTCAGCCCGCTTGCGTTCCCCTTCTAGCAACCCTTGGGTTTTGGCGGCTTCTAGTTTTAGGGCTTGTAGGTCATCAAAGTCCTGCTCTAGTTGGCCTTTGTTGATTCCGGCAGGCACAGCCATGGTCACCAAAACATCCTCGCCTTTTTTCTCAACCCCCCGGATAGCCTCGGAAGACAGGTCGTATTTTGCCCTGATCTGCTCAAAGGTCTCTTTGAACACTTGGGGATGGATGCCCTGGCGGATCAGGATTTGTACGGTGTCGAGCATTTCTTGGAAGAATTTCTCGAAGTCACCGGGCTCGAAGGTTTTGTCGGGATTGTGGGGGCGGCGTTCGCGGTTGCCTTGGGAATCGGGATGCTCTAGCAGGTAAACGAACTGGCAGTCGATGTCTTTAAGAACCGTCGTACTGTCGATGTTCCAGGCTTCGAGGCAAGCACCTGTGAGTTGGGCGGCAGTCAAATCGGTGCCCACACATGGGACTTCCGTTAGGTTTGCCCCTTGTAGTTCTGTCCCGATTAAGGTGGCTCGGTTCAGATTAGCGCCTTTGAGATGGGCGTGATGGAGTTGAGCACCGGCTAAATTCACCTCTCGTAGGTCGGCTTTGACAAAGTCTTGGTCTGTACCGTTGAGGGTGGTTACCAGTTGGCGAACACGGGGATCTTGCAGATTGCTACTGCCAAGGCGGGCGCGATCCAGCTTTTTGGCTCTGTGCCAACGGATGCGGGTAAAGATGGTGGAGCGCTGACGGGAATCGGCAAAATTGGTGCTTTTGAGGTGAGCATGAGCAAAGGTGGCTCCAGCAAGGTCAGCTCCGCTGAAGGTGGTGCCTCCCAAGGCAGCAAATGCCAAGCCAATGATGCGAAGATTCTCGAACTTGGGGTCACCCTGGCGAACACAGCGATTAATATGCAGAGAGAGAAAAAAACCAGCGCCAGCGAAAGCGACAGCGAAAGCGACAGCGCCAGCGACAGCGAAAGCGACAGCGACAGCGACAGCGAAAGCGACAGCGACAGCGACAGCGACAGCGAAAGCGACAGCGACAGCGACAGCGAAAGCGACAGCGAAAGCGACAGCGACAGCGACAGCGAAAGCGACAGCGACAGCGCCAGCGACAGCGCCAGCGACAGCGCCAGCGACAGCGCCAGCGACAGCGCCAGCGAAAGCGACAGCGACAGCGACAGCGACAGCGACGCTCCCCAAGGCCCGAATCGTAAAACCTTGGCGGGCAACGGCAAAGAAGCTAACGATAATAACGATGACGCCTGTGATTGCAGCAACCAAATCGGCTGTGTTACCTGTGGTGAACAGATACCCAAGCCAAGCTCCCGAATAACCCTGGAGTACACCCGCTAGTGCTGCAATCAGAACGACCAGAGTAAGCTGAACTGCCACCCACCGCCGTTGTAGTCCCCCTCTAGCATGGCTAAAGTTAGTGCCGTGCAGGGTCACATCCACAAAGCGGGCACTGCGAATATCTGCGCCACTAAAATCGGCCTCTGACAGATCGGCACCACTAAAATTACAGCCCCGCAAAATCGCGCCGCGAAAGTCCCGCTCCCCTGCTGCGTAGAGTCGCAAAACTTCCTTAGCCTTCAGTCGCTGTCCGTGGTACTCGCCTCGCTCCGCCATGGCTCACCCGCAGTTCCCGCAAAGATCCCAGGGTTCTCGTCGTTCAATCTCCAGAACCTGGTCTCCCAACCCAAAGAACCCTGGGATCTGCTCCGCTAAACCCGTTTGCCCTATTTAAGCCCAGTTCGATCGTATACAAGCCTGATTTCTCTCATCCGTGATTCATAACCTGAGAAATTCAGTACTTTAGTTCCTTTTCCCCCTGGAACCCCACCCATGCCCGTCAGCCCCAGCCAAATCCTCGCTGCCCTCGATCGCAAATCCCGAGACTTCACCCAGTTCGATCACAACATCGCCAGTGATTTGAAGCAGTATCGCGACTGCTGGAAAGCCCTCACGAAAGGGAGCATCGCCGATCTGCAGCCCATTCCCAGCCCTGCCGGAGCCATCCCCCTGGAAGGATTTGATCGGGTTAAAAAAGGTGCCATTCCCTCAGGGCTGCGTTGGGAGAGCCGCGAAGACAGCCTGGTGTGGGTGCGGCAGCAGTTGGCGGGGGTGACCACCTTTGCAGCGGATGGTTCCCAGATTTTCCCCAGTAAAGATGTCTCTTTGCCTGTGGCGCTGGTGCAGGTGGGTTGGTTTGAGAATCGCCATACCGACAGCGGCGACTATCAAAAAGACATTCAGCTCGATGTGCTCACCCCCGAAGCCCTTAAGACCGAGCGGGTGGCGGACCCGGTGGATCGCCAGGTGAATATTCGTCGCTTCCAAATGGAGGTGCAGTGCCTGATCGACTACATGGCTGCCTGCCCTTGCCCCGAAGATACCCTGGTGTTTTTTGATGGCTCTTTGGTGGTCACCTTTGCCGATGCCTTTGACCCCGAAAGCCAGCAAGCCTATGTAAAAGCCATGGTGGCTCTACTAGAGGCCAGCCAAACCTACCGGGTGCCGCTGGTGGGCTATATCGACACCTCCTACGCGCGGGATTTGGCGGGGGCGTTACCCCACTGGTGCGGCGAACTGCGGGCGGTGGAGGCCATCCACGATGCTCAACTGCTGACCCCAATGTTGAAATGGGGCGATCGCATCCCCCTCTTCCAGTGTGATCGCGACGGTGTTTTGAGCCAGTACGGCGACCAGCGCGACCAGGTTGTCTTCACCTATCTGCAAACCACCCGCGATCGCCCGCCGGCAAGACTAGAGCTACCGAAATGGCTCTGGGAAGCGGGGCGAATTGAGCAAAGCATCGCTTGGGTACAGGCAGAAGTGATTGTCGGTGGCGGCTACCCCTACGTGATTGAAACAGCGGACCAGACCGCAGTGCTGCAGGCGGGCGATCGCCAGTTGTTCTATCGCATCTTTCAGGAATGGGCCGAGCGCCAGGCGTTGAACCTGCGGTTTTCGCGAAAAATGGTCAGCAAGGTACGGCGGCGCTAGGGGCTGTCATCACTGTCGGGATGGGTATGGATGGGTGCATTTGTGGTGGTGGCTCGAAGCGGCTTAGCGCTCTTCTTCCTCGGTTGGAACCAAATGTTCAGATAATTGAGCCTTGAGCAGTTCGCTGAGCTGATGCAACAGCGGCGCATCTTGACGTACCGCGACGATCGCCTGCAGGGTTTTCACCAAACACCAGTCAATCTCGGCCCCATCGCGAATGGTTTTGCTGGCCGAATAGTAGGCCACGAGCGGGGGCGAGTCCATCTCGTCGGTTTCCCCGGTTTGCACTTGATTTTGGTTCCAAAACAGCACCCGCCCCCGCAGGGTGATTTGGAACCAGGTGATGGTCCCCGCATCCTTCTCAATAATGATGTCGAAATAGGGTTCACCCCCCTGGAACCAAGCGCGATCGCTATGGGCGACGGCCTCTCCCCCTTTCATCAGGGCTGGATCGATAAAGCAAAGGGAATTCCCCAAGGTGTGGATGGTGGCGGCGTCAAGATTCATCTGTAGGTGCGTGATGGTTATCCTTTACTCTCTCGCTCTTCTAGCCTCAAATCCGGATGGTTGATCCCCAAGGCCCCAAGCCAGAACCCCAATCCACGGGGATCGCAGCGGTTGTTAAGTAACATCGCAACAATGTCATCGGATGGGGATGAAAACGCCCATCAATGTAAAAACTATCTGATCGTAAGGGGCGGTCGGCAGAGTAGCGAGATAGGTTCATTATTCGTGCAAGGCTCTATTTTTCACGCCGCTAGGTAGGACTAACATATGACAGTCGCGATCGCGCCAGAAGCGAATGCCAATTCCCCCTCTTCAGAGGTGATGATCCTAGGTATTCCCAAAGAAGTTTATCCAGGGGAACGCCGGGTCGCGGCGACCCCGAGCACGGCTCAAAAGCTCCAGAAAATGGGCTTTCAAGTCCAGGTGGAATCGGGGGCCGGTCTAGCGGCCAGCTTTACCGATGAGGCTTACCGCGCCGCTGGGTGCGAGATTATTGACAACCCTAGGGACCTATGGTCTGAGGCTACGGTGGTGCTGAAGGTGCGCGCCCCCCAGCACCATCCCGAAACCGACTGCGACGAGGTGGACCTGCTGAAGCAAGGCGGCACCCTGATTAGCTTTATTTGGCCCGCCCAAAACGAGGCCCTGCTAGAACGGCTGGCCCAGAAACAGGCCACCGTCCTCGCTATGGATAGCGTGCCTCGGGTTACCCGCGCCCAAAAGATGGATGCCCTCAGCTCCATGGCCAACTTGGCGGGGTATCGGGCCGTGATTGAATCGGCCCAGCATTTTGGCCGCTGTTTTACCGGCCAAATCACCGCAGCGGGCAAAATGCCCCCCTGTAAGGTGCTGGTAATTGGTGCCGGGGTGGCAGGCTTGGCGGCGATCGGCGCGGCCCGTGGTCTGGGCGCAGTGGTCAGGGCCTTTGATACGCGCCCCGTGGTCAAAGAGCAAGTCCAGAGCATGGGCGCTGAGTTCCTGGAGCTGTCCTTTGAGGAGGATGGCAGCGGCTCTGGGGGCTACGCCAAGGTGATGAGCCCCGCCTTTATTGCCGCAGAAATGGCCCTCTTTGCCCAGCAGGCCAAGGAAGTAGACATCATCATCCCCACCGCCTTGATTCCAGGGCGACCTGCCCCCCGCTTGGTGACCGAGGAAATGGTGAATGCCATGGCCCCAGGGTCGGTGATTGTGGATATGGCAGCGGAGCAGGGGGGCAACTGTGAGCTCACTCGCCCTAACGAAATCTACACCCACAGCAACGGGGTGACGATTGTGGGGTTGACCGACTTGCCCAGCCGCATGGCCAATCACGCCAGCCAGCTCTATGGCACCAACTTGGTACACCTGCTGAGCGACCTGGGCGGCAACGAGAATTACGACGTCAACATGGAGGACGAAGTGATTCGCGGGGCCACGGTTTTACTAGAGGGCAAGATCACTTGGCCCCCGCCCAAGCCCGAAGCACCCCCTGCCCCGAAACCTGCTGCGCCAACGCCTGAGCCTGAGGCGGTTCAAGAAGCAGCCACTCCCTCGGCTGTGGGTAAGTTCCTGTGGCCGGTGTTGATTGGCTTGACCCTGGTGAGTGTGGGCGTGGGCGCACCGGAATCCTTCTTGACCCACTTCACGGTGTTTGTGCTGGCCATCTTTTTGGGCTGGAAGCTGATTTGGGATGTCTCGCCTTCTCTACATACGCCATTGATGAGTGTGACCAATGCCATTAGCGGCATCATCATCATCGGCGGCATGTTGCAAATCTCTGGGGAGCTGACCGCCCCGACCACAATTTTGGGGGCGATCGCCATTTTGGTGGGGACCATCAACATCGCTGGCGGCTTCTTGGTCACCCAGCGGATGTTGAAGATGTTCCGCAAGTAGGGCACATCCTTTTTGCCAGGGCGCACAGCCTTGCGCCCCTACATCAGAAACGTTTGTGTCTGGGATGTTTTCAAGTTGCAAATCCCTTATTCCTCGCAGGATTTATCCATGTCTACAAATCTTTTGACGGTGGCCTATATTGCCGCCAGCGTGCTCTTCATTTTGAGCCTGGGCGGCCTCTCGAATCAGGAGAGTGCTAAACAGGGCAACTGGTATGGCATTGCCGGTATGGCGATCGCCTTTATCGCCACGGCCCTCAGTGCTGATGTCAGCAACTACGGGGTCTTGTTAGCGGCCATTTTGCCCGCTGTTTTGATTGGCGGCACCCTCGCCGCTCGGGTGGAAATGACCGCCATGCCAGAGCTGGTGGCCATTCTCCACAGCTTTGTGGGTCTAGCCGCAGTCTTGGTCGGAGTCGGCAACTACCTGCAGCCTGGATTCGGCCTGGTCGGTGTCGAAGAAACCATCCACCAGCTAGAGATCTACATCGGCGTCTTTATCGGGGCGATCACCTTCACCGGCTCTGTGGTGGCCTTTGGCAAGCTGCGGGCCATCATCAGCAGCAAGCCCCTCCTCTTGCCTGCTCGTCATTTGCTCAACATCGCCCTCTTGGTGGGCACGGTGGTCCTGGGCGTGCTGTTTATGGGCGCGGAAGGCACTGCTGGCTTCATTCCCCTTATGGGCATGACCGCGATCGCCTCCATTTTGGGGATTCACCTGGTGGTGGCCATTGGTGGGGCCGACATGCCCGTGGTGATTTCCATGCTCAACAGCTACTCTGGCTGGGCCGCAGCGGCAGCGGGCTTTATGCTCTCCAATGACCTGCTGATCATCACTGGCGCATTGGTGGGCAGCAGCGGCGCTATCCTCAGCTACATCATGTGCAAAGCCATGAACCGCTCCTTCTTTAGCGTCATCTTGGGGGGCTTTGGCGCGGTGAGCAGTTCCGGGGGCCAAGCGGTGGAAGGTACCGCCACTGCCACCACTGTGGAAGACACCGTAGAGGCGCTGAATGAAGCTGACAGCATCATCATCGTGCCGGGCTACGGCATGGCGGTGGCTCAGGCCCAACATGCTGTGGCTGAAATTACCAAGACCCTGCGCGATCGCGGCAAGCAAGTGCGGTTTGGCATTCACCCTGTGGCTGGTCGTTTGCCCGGCCACATGAATGTGCTGCTGGCGGAAGCGAATGTACCGTACGACATCGTCCTGGAAATGGATGAAATCAACGAGGATTTCTCTTCCACCGACATGGTGTTGGTGATTGGGGCTAACGACACCGTTAATCCCAGTGCCTTAGAAGATCCCACCAGCCCGATTGCGGGGATGCCCGTGCTGGAAGTGTGGGAGGCGCAAAACGTAGTGGTGCTGAAGCGCAGCCTGTCTCCGGGCTATGCCGGTGTGGCGAATCCCTTGTTCTACAAGGAGAACACCCAGATGCTGTACGGTGATGCCCGCACCAACGTGAATGCGGTGCTGAGCCAGCTCAACAGCCAATCAGCGGCGTCACCGGCTTTGGCCACTGCCGCTGGATAAGGGCTCGCGTCATTTAACCGTGACCATTCCCAATGAAAGGCCAGCCCATGGGCTGGCCTTTCAAGATCTATGGGCCTTTAAAGCTTAACTGTTTGAGAATTTACCAATTCTGCAAAATATCGACTAGATGGGGAGATGCTTCGCCCGTTTCTAATAGATCAGCCAACAGGACCAGGAGCTCGGGTTGAAACTGTCCCAATTTAACGGTTTCGTCATCTGCTAGGGCGAAGTAGTTCTGGGCAGCTTGGTGTAGATCTGCCAGAACAAGCGTCTGAATATCAGCTGACTGAGCTTGAAAGATATCGTGGAATGCGGCCAATAACTGTGCAGCATCTCGCGGTTGAAAGACAGGGTGATCCGCATCTAAATCTGATA
>JBHJIP010000053.1:0-9654 GCA_050043365.1 Leptolyngbyaceae cyanobacterium | reverse complement strand
CACCTCTGTGCCTCCTGCCCAGCCGCGTCCTCTCCCGAGCTAGCGCGGGGTTGGAAAGATGACCCCGACACCCTGACTAATCTCAAGACGCGCGCCCGAGACGACGAGAATTGGGCTGTCCGTCGTGCCGCCGTAAAAGAGCTAGCGCGGGGTTGGAAAGATGACAACGACACCCTGACGATTCACAAGACGCGCGCCCGAGACGACGAGAATGGGGATGTCCGTAGTGCCGCCGTAAAAGAGCTAGCGCGGGGTTGGAAGGCTGACTTGACGTTATTAGAGCTGTATCGTGGCATCGCCCTTCACGATCCCTTTGAGCGTGAATCCGATTGGCAAGATAACCCTCGGCAACTGGCTCTCAATACCCTCATAACTCAATTCAGCCAGTCTCTAGACGCTAGGGCCTTATTAGCAGACCGGGCTGCCCATGACCCCGATGAGCCATTACGACAGTGGGCACAAAAGCAGTTGGAAAAAATTCAAAATTAGACATGAAGGAGGCCATGAGGTTGTGGTCAACGATGAGTCATTCCTCCATTAGCCGCTCCGCAATGCGTAACTTGGCCGATCGCGATCTTGTATTCTCAGCCACTTCCTCCTGTGTCGCCACCATCGGCTTCTTCGTAACCACCCGCAACCGCTCATCCCCCTTCAAGGTGTGCTTCACAATCCGGTCCTCCAAACTGTGGAAGCTGATCACCACCAATCGCCCCCCCGGTGCCAGCCAATCCGGTGCCCGCTGCAAAAACGTCTTCAGCACCTCCAACTCCCCATTCACCGCAATCCGCAGCGCCTGAAACACCCGCGTTGCGGGATGAATGCGGCCATGGCGATAGCGGGCAGGCACGCAACCGGCAATAGCATAGGCCAACTCCGTCGTGGTTTGAAACGGGCGCTGGTCTACCACCTTGCGGGCCATTCGTCGCGATAGCCGCTCCTCGCCGTACTCGTAGAAAATCTTTGCTAGTTCTACCTCATCCCAGTGGTTGATGATTGCCGCCGCCGTCAGCTCTTGCCGCTGATCCATGCGCATATCTAGCGGCGCTTCATGGCGAAAGCTAAACCCCCGCTCTGGCGTATCCAATTGGGGTGAACTTACCCCCAAATCCGCCAAAATGCCGTTGAACCGCTGGGCACCGGGGTCAAATTCGGCAAAGTTACCCCGCCAGAGATGCAGCCGTTCTGGCTCAGATTGGAATTGGCGCTGAGCCGCCGCGATCGCCGCCTCATCTTGATCTATGCCCCAGACCTGCACCGTCGGGTCGGCATTCAAAATCAGTTGGCTGTGGCCCCCCCGTCCAAAGGTGGCGTCTAAGTAAGCGCCGTCAGCCGTCACCGCCAAGCCTTCTAACACCGCCGTGGGCAACACCGGAATATGGGCCAATTCAACCGGAGGCGATGGATTCAACGGGTTACCTGCTCAACTCAGGCTCAATTCTCCCATCCCTTGGCGTCTTTCAATTCATGACCCAAATATCAGCTATGAAACCGCCTGGATAGATGGGGAAAGAGCCTCTATAGTAAGAACGGTAAGGATCCTTGGCGACTCCATGACACGCATTGAAACGAAGACCGACCCCATGGTGCTAAACCTGGGGCCTCATCATCCCTCTATGCACGGGGTGTTGCGCCTGATTGTCACCTTGGATGGGGAAGATGTTCTCGACTGCGAACCGGTGATCGGCTATCTCCATCGCGGCATGGAGAAAATCGCTGAAAGCCGCACCAACGTGCAGTTTGTGCCTTACGTTAGCCGCTGGGACTATGCGGCGGGCATGTTTAACGAGGCGATCACGGTCAATGCTCCTGAGCAATTAGCAAACATTGAGGTGCCGAAGCGGGCCAGCTACATCCGCGTGATCATGCTGGAGCTAAACCGCATTGCCAACCATCTGCTGTGGCTAGGTCCCTTCTTGGCAGATGTCGGTGCCCAGACCCCCTTCTTCTATATCTTCCGAGAACGGGAGATGATTTATGACCTGTGGGAAGCGGCCACGGGCTCCCGCCTGATCAATAACAACTACTTCCGCATTGGGGGCGTCGCCGCCGACCTACCTTACGGCTGGCTCGATAAATGCATCGACTTCTGCGATTACTTCCCTGAGAAAGTTGACGAGTACGAAAAGCTGATCACCGATAACCCCATCTTCCGTCGCCGGATTGAGGGGATTGGGGTAATTTCTCGCGAGGACGCCATCGGTTGGGGGCTTTCAGGGCCAATGTTGCGGGGCTCTGGGGTGAAGTGGGACTTGCGTAAGGTCGATCACTACGAGTGCTACGACGAACTGGATTGGGATGTGCATTACGAAGCCACTGGCGACTGCATGGCCCGTTACCTGGTGCGTATCCGTGAAATGCGCGAATCGGTCAAAATCATTCGCCAAGCCTGCGCCCAGATTCCCGGTGGCCCCTACGAGAACTTGGAAGCTAAGCGGATATCGGAAGGGCCAAAATCCAAGTGGAATGATTTCGAATTTCAGTTTGCGGGCAAAAAAATCCCCCCAACCTTCAAGATTCCAGAAGGTGAGCACTATGTACGTTTAGAGAGTGGCAAAGGCGAATTAGGCGTCTTTATCATTGGCGATAACAACGTCTTCCCCTGGCGGTTTAAGATTCGTCCGCCAGATTTCAACAACCTGCAAATTTTGCCCAACCTCTTGAAAGGGGTGAAGGTGGCCGACATCATGGCCATTTTGGGAAGCATCGACGTGATCATGGGCTCCGTCGATCGCTAGGCCCATCAATACAAGCGGGCTGAACCAGATTTGAATAGGGCTCGATCAGGGCAGTCAAGGGGCAAAAGCTAGGCTCTTTGACTGCCTTTAGAATGTTGCAGCTAATTACTTGTCCCAACACCCGTCAAGGATTGATTCGTCTGTCCAGACAACACCCATTCGGCATAGTGAAAGCCGGAGGGCTTTTTTAGATGGAATACTCTGAGCGGTTTTAGGGAATCTTAGAAGGGGTGCATTCCGTGTTAAAGCCTGTTCCTGATAGTCACTCCTGAGTAGCGTCCATTGATTTTGAAAACTGATGAACGGGGTTTAAATCAGTTGCCCGCGATCGCGACTGAAGACAGTTGGCTTTCCCTGCCTTGGGAGGCACAGCTTACCGCATTAGCCGAAACAGCGCAGGAGATTTGGCAAGGCGATCGGGTTCAAATTTGGTGGGAGCAAACCGCTGACGACGGTCCAAGCTTAGGTCAGGTTCAATACCTGTCTTGTGTAGCAGATACTGCTCGCTCGATAGCCCATTTCCACCCGTCTCATCTTGCCATCGACGCCCTCGAACTGCTTTGGCCTGAAACCGTTGATACCTTTGCCAACCTGCTGGCAACCCTTGAGGACCCGGCCCAGTTTGAACCCGTATTCTCCCCCGGCATTGCCCCCAGTGCCGTTTTGATCGTGGCGGTTCAAAGTCAGCAGGGCACACGCGGGTTGATTTTGGGTGAGCGGCAGCAGCCCTGGGCTAAAGCCGATATTTGGACTGGAGCCTATGTGGGGCAACTGCTGGGTCGGGCAGGCGATCACCGAGGGGCAACCCAAATTCAAGCCCAACTTCGCCACCAAACCAAGCTCACCCAAAGGCTTGAAGCGGAACTGAATCAGGCTACCCAAGCTTGGCAAGAGAGCCAAGTTTTCATTCAGGGTATTCTCAACGCCAGCCCTTGCGTCATCTATGTCTACGACAACCTAATCAATCGCATTACTTACAGCAATGGCGAGTTATCTCAGCAGTTGGGCTATACCTTGAGCGAGGTGAGTCAAATGCCGGGGCCTTTTTTACAGGAGGTGATTCATCCAGAGGATGCCACCCAGGTGGGCGAACAGCGGCAACGCTGGCTAGAGGACCGTACCTCAGATATTTTGCAACTTCAATATCGGATCTTGCTCCCCAACGGGGATTGGCGCTGGCTACTGATTCGAGAGGCGGTTTTGACCGCTGACAGCATGGGCTTGCCCCAACAGACCGTTGGCACCGCCATTGACATTACCCCGCTTAAATCCAAGGAAATTGCTCTGCAGCGGGCTAACGACGAACTCAAGCGCCTTGCTCTGATTGATGAACTCACCCAAGTCTTCAACCGTCGCCACTTTGAGCGCTATTTACAAGCGGCCTGGTCAAATATGGCTTCCGCCCATAGCCCGCTCTCCCTGCTGCTGTGCGACATTGATTTTTTCAAAGGGTTTAACGATACCCATGGCCATCCTGCAGGCGATCGCTGTCTTAAGCAGGTGGCCCATATTCTCCATGACGTGGTGGGTCGGGGGACTGATGTGGTCGCCCGCTACGGGGGCGAGGAATTTGCCGTTTTACTGCCCAACACCGATGGCGAAGGGGCGATCAAAGTGGCCGAGCGCATTCAAGCAATTCTGAAGCATCAACCCCTTTCCTACCCGGACGGGATTGAACAGCGCGTCACCGTTAGTTTGGGATTGGCCACGATCGTCCCGAGTATGCTACAAAACGCTTCAATGTTGGTCAGTCTGGCCGATCAGGCCCTCTATCAGGCAAAATTTGCGGGCCGTAACCGCTACTGCGTGGCCTCGATCTCCCCGATGCAATTGGGCAAGATGGACTGATCCCCTTGTAGGTAAACGCGATCGCCCACTTGTGCGCCGCATTCGGCTTGGGCACGACTGCCATTGCAGGCAACTTCTAGCCAACCATGGCTACCGATCAGGGCCACGAGTGATCCTACGGGAACTGCACTGTACGTTGCGTCTAGGGGAATCACGTGCGGACCAAGCACGATGCTGCCATGGCCAGCAACGATGGCTCTGTCAAGGTTGGTGATCAGGTTGCCAAAATAATCGATCGCTTGGATCTGCCCAATCACGATTCCGTCTGATTGATGTACGGGTGGGGGCATTTCTAGGGTCACCAATGTGTCTAGGGCGATGGCTGGCCCCAAATCGGCAAAGGCGACCCCCGCCGCCAGATGGGCGGCAACGGGGGCAAAAATATCTCGCCCGTGGAAGGTTTGACTGGGTTTGGGGCTGCGCCAGTATTCGGGATTCGTTAAAGTAACTGCCGCTTCCACCCCATGGTGTTGAATCACCCCCGAAAACACGCCGTTGTCCGGCCCTACCAAATAGTCCGATTCGGTGCGCAGGGCGATCGCCCTACGGGCAGTGCCGACGCCTGGATCAACCACCACAGTATGGATGGTCCCCTGGGGGAAATAGGGATAGGCCGACAGCAGCGCAAACCGAGCGGCGGCAATATCTTGGGGCGAAATCTGATGGGTGAGATCAATGACGGTGGCTTGGGGACAAATTGTGGCGATCGCCCCTTTCATTACCCCCACGTAGGGGTCCTGCAGGCCAAAGTCGGTAAGTAGGGTAATGCAGGTTGGCACGATGCAGCCCCTTAAAACATGGTGTTGTCGTTGGCTGAGGTTTGGGGGATAATCTGCAGCACATCCCAATGTTCAACCACCTTGCCGTCATCATCGAGGCGGAAGATGTCGATACCGGCCCAGTCTTGATCTCCCGGCCATTCCTGGTGGCAATGGAGAACCACGTGGTTACCTTCGGAGATCGCCCGCTTGAAATGGACCCGCTTGCCGGGATATTCCCGCGCCATCCGCTCAAAGTATTCGATAAAGGCGTCCTTGCCGTCAGCCACCTCTGGGTTGTGCTGGATGTAAACCGCTCCGGTATAGCGGGCGATCGCCTCAGCCGGTTTGCATTGATTGAACATCAGGTCGTAGAACGCCATCACGGTCTGCTTATTGCGCTCAAGCTGTTTGCTCATCGGTTCCGTCTTGGGTCGCGTTTGGCTCAAGTCTACTGCCCAGGTCTGTGAGTGGGTAATTGAAGGCATGGGTGGGATAGACCTTAAGCGGGCTGCGATGGCGCTGCGGCAATATCCAGAGCGGCTACAGCTGAGTCCATCTCCTGCTCTAGCTGTTCTGATGTGGGCAGGTTGTCTTTCAACGCCTCTGGCATGTCTTGACCGAGCTGATAGGTCGAAACTCCAATCGGTTTTTGTAGGCCCTGCAGGGCAAATTCCACCGTGGTTTTCTGCTTCGAGCGACAGAGAATAATGCCGATCGTGGGGTTGTCGTCCTTTGTGCGCAGATAGGCATCCACCGCCGAGACGTAGAAATTCATCTTGCCGGAGAACTCCGGCTCAAATTCGCCCATCTGCAAATCGATCACCACATAGCAGTGCAGACGGGCGTGGTAAAACAGCAGGTCTAGCCAATAGTCTTTGCCATCCACGGCGATCGCATATTGGCTACCCATAAAGGCAAACCCCACTCCCAACTCCAGCAAAAAGTTACGGATGCGATCCACTAGACCCCGCTCGATTTCTCGCTCTTGGGCATCTTGACTCAGGGTGAGAAAGTCGAAGTTGTAGGGATCCTTGATTAGCTGTCGGGCCAGATCAGACTGTTGAGAGGGCAGGGTATGCTCAAAGTTAGTAATGGCGTTCCCCTGCTTGCCGTAGAGCCCTGACTCAATTTGCAGCGCCAACCCATTGCGGCTCCAGCCATTGGCGATGGTCTGCTGCATGTACCATTGACGCTCTGTGGGGGGCTTGATCTTGTCCAGCAACAGGCAATTGTGGCCCCAGGGAATTTGTGCAGCAAGCTGCTGCACAACCTCAAGCTCTGGATAAGCGTCGGCAAAGGCCCGCATGTACTTGAGGTTGCGCGCCCCAAATCCCTGCACTTCGGGGAATTCCTGTTTTAAGTCTTTGGAGAGACGATCGATCACCTTGCCGCCCCAGCCTTGGGCCTGCTGCCGGGTGAGAATCTCGCGGCCAATCTGCCAGTAGAGCAGCACCAGCTCGCGATTGACCGCCAGCACTGCCTTGACCTGAGCCGTGCGAATCTGAGCCTTGAGGCCATCTAACAGCGCCCCGTAGCTCTCATCACTGGCAAACGTCGGCTTGGCCATGGGGAAATAGTACAGAGGTACGTCGCCTAAGGCTACCGCATCTCTGCCCTAGGCAACCGCTTTCCTTGTCAAACTGCCCCCTCTGACCGGTAGGATCAGGGCAAGCCAAGGTCTGAACTCAAGGCCCAGTCAGGCAGGATATCATGGGAGGAATCGAGATGCGGGCGATCGCAAAGTTTTTGTTAGTCGGTGTGTTGGTATTGGCGTTGGGTTGGGTTGTGGCGATCGCCCCCGCCCAGGCCGAGAGTTTTGACCGACAAAACCTGCGCATGTCGGATTTCTCCGGTCAGGATCTGCGGGGCAACGACTTTACCCGAGCCGACCTAGCCGAGGCTGATCTAAGCGGCGTCAATTTGCAAGGGGTGCGTATGTTCGACGCCAACTTGGTTAAAGCCAATTTAGAGGGAGCAGACCTGCGCAGTGCCACCCTAGATGGAGCGCGATTTATTCGAGCCAACCTCACCAATGCCATCTTGTCAGGGGCCTACGCCTTTAATGCCGACTTTCGCAAAGCGATCATCGACGGGGCTGACTTTACTGATGTGATGCTGGATCTGCGCACGATCGATCTGCTGTGCGAGACCGCTCAAGGCACTAACCCGGTCACCCAAAATGACACCCGCGACACGCTCTACTGCCCCTAAGCAATCGCCACCATTTGGGCCACGCATCATCCGTTTTAAACGGCTATTTCGACGATGAAGTTTGAACCCATTGAGTCTTCCCATCTAAAAGGCTGTTCCGACTTGTTTGTCACGGTCTTCAATAGCTCACCTTGGAATGAAACTTGGAGCTTTGAGGCCGCCTCAAAAAGATTGGAAGATTGCTACGCTACGCCAGGTTTTTATGGCATCGCTGCGGTTGAAGAAAGCAAGGTCGTTGGTTTCGCTCTCGGCCATACAGAAATGTGGCATACGGATCAGCACTTTTACTTAAGAGAGATGTGCGTGCGGCAAAGCCAGCAGCGGAGTGGGATTGGCACGAAAATTATTGATACGCTTCATCGTAATCTCAGCGACAAGGGCATTAGCATGATCTACCTCCTAACCATGCGGGACGGCGCAGCCGCCGATTTTTACCAGAAATGTGAATTCTTCTACAGCTCCAAGATGATTATGATGCTGAGAAATACAAGCCAGTCAGGATAATTTGATTGTTGCGGTTAGCATTTTTCTACATAAATTGCCTTGCCGCCTATGCGTAACCGGGCGGGTGCTGCAAATTGCCGACGACTGCATCAATTTGCTGGGCGATCGCCTGCATCGACGCGGAAGGGCCGCTGGCGCTGAGCGTGAGTCGGGTGGCACGACAGTTGGGCATCAAGCCCCCTGCAATCTACAAGCATGTTCCGGCAGGCAATGCGGGGCTCCATCGAGCTGTGGCGTTAGCCCTGTGGCAGCAAGACATGGCCTACTGCCATCAGCGGGTGGATGCCATTGAAAACGAGCGCGATCTCCTCCTGACGGGCTGGCGCATCACCCGGCAGTTCGCGCAGCAACACCCCCATCGCTATCAGGTGATGATGGCCTTTGTGCTCCAGCCAAATGACGCTGCAGCGGCTGCCATTATTGTGGAAACCCAGCAGTTTCTGGCGGAGGCGTTGCAGATGTATGGTTTGAGTCAAGCCAAGCTGATTGATGCCATGCGGATGATTAACGCGACGTTGAATGGTTATATCGCGATTGAATAGCGCGGTAACCTCACGCTAGACCGCAGTACGGATGAGAGTTTTGAGGCGATTTTAGACGCGCTGATGGTGGCAGTCGAGCACATTCGCGATGCCTGAGTCGGAAGTTCTAACTAGCATGGATGTGACATAGCTAGCCCTGGTAACGGCTGATGGTTCAAACACCCTCTAAACCCATCACCCTGGATGAGTTTCTGCAACAGCCAGAAACTAAACCTGCCAGCGAATATATCGACGGAAAAATCCTTCAAAAACCCATGCCTCAGGGCCAACATAGCCGCATTCAGCAAAAGCTGATGAGCGCCATCCATGCCGCTGTCGAAGACGACCAAATCGCCTTGGCCCTACCTGAACTACGCTGCACATACCCTACGGGAAGCCATCCTGCGGCTGTCTATGGAGGGCGCTCCACTGTTCCTGATATTGCCGTCTTTCAATGGGCGCGGATCCCCACGAATGAAGATGGCAGTATTGCCAACACCTTCAGCGCCCAGCCCGACTGGACGATCGAAACCCTCAGTCCTGAACAATCTTCAACTCGGGTCGCCAGCAATATCTTGCACTGCCTCGATCACGGTTGCCAGCTCGGCTGGCTGATCGACCCTGGCGAACGCCTTGTGCAAGTCTACGCCCCAGACGAGCGCCTGATATCCCTAGAATCGTCTGAAGACGTTCTGCCCGTACCATCTTTTGCCGAAACGCTAACCCTCACTGTTGGCAAGCTTTTTGACTGGCTGCAAGTCCGCTAAATACCAGACCACCCTCTAAACCAAGGTATCTCGACATTAGAAGATATTGACAACTTTTTGGAAACTCTGGGGAGGGGTTAACACTTTGCTGAAAAGACATGTTCTACTATTTTTCAGAAAAAGCTAAATACAGCGTAAATTAAGTTTTCAGGAATAAATCGACTGGTATTGCATCCGAGGCATAGATTAGGACAGAGTCCTGAAGGCATCATCCACAGCCTCCCAGAAGTCACTGAATTGGCTGATGGTCTGCCGCAAATGATTTTTCAACCGTGCCCAGAACTTCTCAATCTTGTTGAAATCTGGC
>JBHJIP010000052.1:0-44641 GCA_050043365.1 Leptolyngbyaceae cyanobacterium | reverse complement strand
ATGGCGCTGCTGGGCCACCGTGTCCTAGTGCTGCTACTCGTTCGCGCCGAGCGCCGAGCGGCCTTGCCCATTGCGTATACGGGGGGAGATCTCCCCGGCCCCCGCATCTCCCCCGCCAATGCCCTGCCATTAGGCGCAACCAGCAGCGGTGAATTGATCGATTTTGAGCTGACTACTGCCCTGGAACCCGAGGACTTTCAACAGCGTCTCAAAGCCCAGCTACCCAAGACGCTGCCGATCTATCAGGTCGAGGCGGTCCCTTTAAAGGGGAAATCAGCAACCCAGTCTTTAGCGCAGGCAACGTATATTTTGATGATCGAAGACTTGGACAACGCTGAAACCGCCTACCCCCAGAGTGACTGGTCCAACTGGATACAAGCCGTGCTAGATTGCCCTGAAATTATCTGGCAACACACCACCAAGTCCGGGAAAAAGCAGTCGGTGAATTTGCGCGATCGCCTGTTTGACTTGAAGTTTGCTGATACCGATGCCCAGTCCCTTTTGCCTGAGCAGCATCAGTCCGTTGAGGGCGTCGCTTTGCAATATACCGGGAGCTGCCGCAATGATGGCACCCTGCTGAGACCGACCCAATTGGTCTATATGCTGGAGCAAGTTTCCGGCCAGACACTCACCCTGCGCCATATCCACCGCCGTCATCTCATTTTGAACGATGCGTCTGAATCTTGATTGCGCCATGAGCAATGCCCTCCTCAAAGCCAAAATGCTGGCTTTGAGGAGTTTAGGGATGAGTGGGCCTTCCAGGATAGAGGCTGCGTTGCCCCCTTTTCTTGTATGCCCGAAGGGCTTTAAGCCCCCCTCGCGAAGCGTGCCCGGAGGGCGTAATTCTGGGGGACTTCAAGCATCTAGTTCCCCCCAGAATTGGGGGGCCAGGGGGGCGAGTCATCCCGTAATTAAGCAACACCGCACGCTAGCTTTAGGGATGATGGCTACAGTAGTCGCATGGACGATGGGTGGCTTGGCGATCGCCCAAACAGAAGCTCAACCTGACGAAACTTCCAGCCCTGAAGAGGATATCTTTACCACCCTCGTCACCTTGCCGTCGATCTACGACATTGGTATCGCTTATCGTCGTGATTTAGACCCCACCTGGCCAACCGTTGAGGATGGCACCCCCTCTCCTATCCAGTTGACGCCCCCTAGCCTATGGTGGAATCGCGATCAAATTATTTCCCGCTGGGGAGGATTCCGTCTTACCCAGAGCTGGTTTGCTTTTCGCAGCGAATCAACCCAACTGAATGTGATTGATGTACAAGTCGATGACCAATATTGGCGGGCTTTGCAGAATTCAAAACAGTGGCACCTGGCCCAGCAGTATGCCCTTTTGAGCCAGTTTGGTACGACCGCTAGCAGTTACGGCTATCAACTGCGGTTTTATCAACAGTCCACCCTGGTAGGGGTTTATGCCTGTGACTTGAGCGCTGTGCCTGAGTTCAATCAGCCTGTTGTCACCGAGGTTTCGGCAGATCAGCTCAATGATTTAGACTGCCATGCGGACATCGGCCCCTTTGTTATTGCCCCGCCGCTAGCCATAGAGGGGGGGGACCTGTTTGTCCCTCCCTAATTGCTATCAACCGAGACGGCCCCCAACTGAGACCAGAGGTCTGCGTAGACCTTCTGACTCGTAGGGGATAGCGGCACGACAAACTCACTGTTTTGCCGTTGTTGGATTGTCGGCATTAGGCGGTTTTGAGTTGACGGGGCCGGGGTGGATGCCGTTGCGGTCTCTGCTAAATCAAGGGGAGACGTTCCATAGGCAAAAATCTGCAAGGTCTCTGCCAACTCAGGCTTGAGCCAATAGGCGAGCCACTGTCGATCCAGTTCTGTTAATTGGGGGGAAAGAGCGGTTTCTGACGCGGAAGTTGCTGCATTGGGACGGACCCAGAGATCGGCAGAAAGTAGAGTTCCAGGCTCCGGCACCACCGGAGCTAATTGCCGGTATTTTTCCAAACGGGGCAACACATCGGTAGACCATCCCACCGCCAGCCACGTATCTTCTCGCAGCAGCGGTTGTAGGTAATCCGTTGCGGCATAGGTCTTGATCTGAGATCGCCCCTGCGCTAGCAAATCCGTCAGGCCTGAAACCTCCTCTGGATCGGGGTGATTAGCTGATGCTTCTAAACCCTTAAGCATTAGCCCCAGGGCCAAACGGGGGTGACGGGGCAGAGAAACTCGTTTGGCCAGTTCCGGTCGCCATAGGTCTTGCCAATGGGTAGGTTCCCAACCAAGACGCTGAAACGCACGACGGTTGTAAACCAGTACGAGGCTGCCCCAGCGGTAAGGAACGGCCCAGAGAGGCGCGTTTTCGGACAGATCTCCCTGTGGATTTCTGGCCAAGAGCGATCGCCATCGCGCTGGCAGGACATCGATTATCCCAGGCATCTCTGGCAGCGGCTGGATCAACTCCTGTTGAATGGCTGCTGTCAACCAGTAATCTCCCAGGCCCACCCAATCAGCAAGGGGCGTAGCACGATTTACCAGCGGGAGTCTCAGCCCTGAACTGGGCTCAGCAGGCTGATGCCATTGCTGCAACTGTCGAAATAACGTATCTATGCCACTGGATACCTGGGGCTTGAGCTGGGTGACAGGGGCCAGTTGCTCACGAAACCCCTGCACTAAGCGGGGGGCCACACTGCCCTTCAAAAACAGGACGCGCAGCACCTGATCAGGGGATTGGGCGCAGGCCAGTGGGGATAAGGCTAGGGCTAGAGAGCCTGCCAGTAAGGCTCGGCGGCGAATGGGGGCGTCGAAAAGTGTCAAGTTAAGCGGGACCCGTCACATAATATCTACTGCCAGCGATCGCTCAATACCGAACCAATCTGCCCGGATCAATCGTAGCCAGCGCCATTTTCAAGCCATCTTTACACCACTTTCATACATTGAAAGTGGCTTTGAGTGAAAGTGGCCTTGAGGCTTACTCAAGATACCAAAAACTCCTGCGACTCAACAGGGGCGTCCTCTCCAATTAGCCATTTAGATCAAGATGAATGTTTCTAAATCATCCTCAAATTGCCATATATCCTTCTTGCAAGGGAGAAATTAAGCTTCAGAATACTCACGTGTGAATCTTTTTAATTCTGCTTAAATACACGTAGTTTTTGCCATATTCTTGAGATGGGCAATAGCTCAAAAATTGCCAAGTAGAACTCATTCATTTGAATAATGCGTGGACTGCATTCATTCAATAAAATATTACTATTTATACCTACCTTTCTGAGACATCTGCGGATCAAAGCATTTGGCAACCCATTCTCCTATCCTCTGAAAGGTTCAAGTGCCTTCACCAGTAAACAGCCACCTTCAGAGCTTCAAAATCTACGGATGGATGGTTTTAAGGCATCGTAGCCGCTCACAACAATTCTGCCCTGACAAGCATATAAACTGAGGAATCCTAGATTCAACCTTGAACCAGATGTGCATTAGGGCAATGTTACATAAAGCACTGCATCCCAGGGAAAATACTGGGATTATTATTTCTGCAAATCATATTGTGGAGAAATGGATCAATCATTAAGGCTATTTCCTAAGTAAAAACCGATAGTTTGACAAATTCCAAACCCAAAATTAGGCCTTAGTCAGAATTCTTAGATTTGACAATGTTTCAATTAGCGCTGTTTTTTGAGTTTATTGGTTGATTTTGTCGGGCACTCTAAAACTAACCCGATCAAAACCTCCTCACTACTGCCATGAAGCAGAGTACCGTCCCTCCAGTTTTAGATGGCTTACAGTCCTGGCAGTCTCCTCCGTCCCTGACAGGTTCGCCAACTCAATCCACCAATCATCCTATGAACATCGCAATGGGATCTGCACCCGTACCCTCGTCAGTGGCAAACCCATTGCCCCCTGAGGCATTAGCCGTTTTTGAAGAGGCAACTCAAATGGTGTCTCGCTTTTTAAATATTCCCATCTGTGTAATGGGTTGGGCTGACGGCGAGGTCTTGAAATTTCAATCAGCAGTGGGATTGTCCCATCTAGGATTTATGAATCCTCTGGCCAGGAATCGACAGATTTCCCTGACTGATCCTTTACTCGGTCTGGTTTGGCAGAAATCTAAGCCCATAGCGCTTTCTGATACCTCAACCGATGCAGGGGTGGCCGCATCAATCCTTGTGCAAACCTATGGCGTTAAAGCCTATCTCGGCGTACCGCTGATCACAACTCAAGGCCAATGCCTGGGACTGCTTATGGCCATGGATACGGCTTCTCAGGTCTTTTCTGAGGCGGCGATCGCCTATGTAGAAATGGCAGCTCGCTGGAGTGTAAGCGAGTATGAGCGTTATACCCAACCGTTCCCAACCCCTGCGCCCACTGCACCTGCTTCTGACTCCCCTTTAGCGACCCCATCCCTGGATATGGTCAGGCTGAATTTGATTGGTCAGTTAACTGAAGAACTCCGTAATCCTCTCACTTCAATTACGGGTATGGCTGGCATGTTGAGCCGTGAGATTTACGGCCCCCTCACCCCCAAACAGCAGGAATATACCGAAATTGTTCGCCAAAGCAGTCAACAACTGCGAGAAATGGTGGACGAAATCATTGACCTCAGTGCCCTTCATTACTCTGAAACGACTTTGGCAGGCACTTCGGTGGATGTGGACATGCTGGGTCAGCAGGTGCTCAGTTCTCTGGCGGCATTGGCCAAGCACCATAACAAAACGCTGGCCTTAACCATCTCTCCTGGTTCACGGCTCTGGACCTTGGATAAAACGGTTTTTAAGCAGGTGCTCTATCACCTGGTTTTCTGCGTCATTAATGGCCCTGGCGAAGGAGGAACTGTTAAGATTCACGCCTCTCGTCAGAACCAGACATTGAAATTGGCTGTGTGGCTATCTCACCCTTGGCTAGGAGAGGGACTGCCCAGTGCGGTGAGTACCTTAGCGCCCCATCTGGCAGAAAGTGTCCATGAGCAGGAGAACGGCGATCGCCCCCTTTCACGAGAAGTCTTAGCGCTGCTCCTCAGTCGCCACCTCGCAGAAGCCCATGGCGGCACCCTCACCCTGCAAGGGAATGAAGAGTCGGGATATCGCTTGGTTGCGGTACTGCCTGCCCTGGCCGATCCGAGTGTAAGTGAGATGGCGGTTTAGTTGTCCCTTCTGCGCAACCCGTGTGGAATCCGGCAAGATACACTGGGCTGGTTGCCCCTGATGGGAGGACAGAAATTATGGCTCAGTCTCGTATCAATTTGCTGCGGGGCCTGCTCTTGGGGATGTGCGGCTGCATCGTTGCCTGCGGCGGCCCGCCCTCAGCCCCCTCTGAAGTGGCTCCAGAGGTTTCATCGAGCCCAGCTACAGTCGGCGAGCCTCCTGCAGTCCCCCTCACTGCGGCTGAACCGACTGCTTCAGACCCTGTGCCTGCAGCCCCCCTCACTGTGGCTGAGTCCGAGCCTGCAGCTGACCTAGAGACGACTCAAATTATTCCAGGGGAGCGCTTTGGCCCTTTGACTTCAGAGACCAGTCGAGCGGATCTGGTGGCGCTATTTGGGGTAGAAGCCCTGCAAGACACGGAGATCCCGGCTGGAGAGGGGACAACCGAACCGGGTACCCAGGTGAACTTGGGGCCAGGGAAATCCTTTTCAGTGGTTTGGGTCGATGACAGCCAAACCCGCCCCCTGCTGGTCAAAGAATTTGGCCCCGCATGGCGCACCCCCGATGGCCTGGGGCTGGGGACGAGTTTTGCTGAACTGCAAACGGTGTTGGGTCCCTTCAGTTTTTATGGGTTTGGCTGGGATTACGGCGGCACGGTCATTTTAGAGGGCACCAACCTCGACCCGGATTACGGGCTGCTGATTATGCGGCTACAGCCCGATATTGATCCCAATCAGGTTTTACCTGAGGTTTTGCAAAGCGTGATGGGCGATGGAACGTTTGATTCTGAGGCGGTGGATCTCGCTGGCGTGGATGTGACCGTTGGTGAAATGATTGTTTATCTGAATGATCTCCCTTAACGATGGCTTCTCCCCGTTTTGCCAAAGCGAGCTTGCCCCCTGGTCTGATTGTGCGCACGGGCCGCACCGTATGGAGCACCCTCTGGCAGATCATGATGAGCCGATTGGCTCCCACCGATCAATCAGGCGCTTATGTGCGACCCGAAAGTCAGTTTCGCCATAGGGTTGATTTAGAGGGGACCGATACAAGCGATCGCTACCGACTGATTGTAGGAATGGGCTGTCCCTGGGCCCATCGCACCTTGGTGGTCCGCGCGTTGAAAGGTTTAGAGCAAGCAATACCGATTTGGCGAGTGAATCCCGCTGCAAATCAAGGGATCTGGGTGTTTGAGCCAGGGCAAGAACTGGAATGGAACACGCTGCCACAGCTTTATCAGACGGACCAACCCGATTACGATGGCCGCAGCACAGTACCCGTGCTGTGGGATACCCAGAGCCGCACCGTGGTGAATAACGAAAGTGCAGACATTATCGAGATTCTGAACGGAGCGTTCGATACCGTTGCCCAGCGCCCAGAGGTCAATCTCTACCCAGCGGCCCTCAAAGCTGACATTGATCGCTGGGGCGATCGCATTTATGAAGCCATCAATAATGGGGTTTACCGCTGCGGTTTTGCCCGCACCCAAGCCGCTTATGCATCTGCCTGCACGCTGCTGTTTGACACCCTAGAAGAAATCGACCAGGTGCTGGCCCATCAGCGCTACCTCTGCGGAGAGTCCCTGACCTTGGCAGATGTGCGGCTGTTTACCACCCTGTTTCGATTTGATGGGGTCTATCACGGATTATTTAAGTGCGATCGCCGCCACTTGCGCGACTTCAACTATCTTTGGCCCTACGCCCGTGACATTTACCAACAACCTGGGGTGGCTGCGACCTGCGATTTAGAGACCGTACGGCAAGAATATTACGGCAACTTATTCCCCCTAAATCCAGGGGGACTGATCCCTCTGGGACCGGATCCAGCCCTGTGGGAGGTTCCCCATGGGCGTAGCACAATGGCCGGTTTAGCCGCCTAAGCAATTGCCTGCTGCTGCTGTACAAACGATAAACCTTTAGTTAGCGCTTGTAAGCGATCGTTCATCCAATGTTCATTGGGAATAAGTTTGTTAATTCCCAGGGTTTCTAGCCGACGTTTAACTTTACCCGTTGCCCCCACGACAATCACTTCTCGACCCTCTTCGGTGGCTTCTTGAATGGCATTTTCGATCGCTAAAGAAGACGTGACGCCTAAAACCGGAACTTCTCCGAGGTCAATAATGAGTACGTCATAGGAGCCAATCGCATCATGCTCTCGGGAAATTGCTTTAGCTACACCAAAAATCATCGGCCCACTGAGATGGAATAGTAGCACCCGACCATTGGCCAAATCTAACACCTGTTGTTCTTCCGGTGTCATCACAATCTGGTCGTCTGCATCCGTAATCGCTTTTACCGATTCAGATTGCATTTCATCTAAACGGGCAATGGTCAGAATATTGGCAATAAACACCCCGACCCCGACCGCTACCATCAAATCAACAAAGACCGTTAGAGCCACGACGCTATAAACAATTCCGGCTGCCTTCCAAGAAATCTTATGAACTCGCTTCAGAAAGACCCAGTCGATGATATCGATGCCCACCTTCAAGACAATACCGGCCAACACGGCTAACGGAATTCCTGATGTCAGGGGCGCCGCCCACAGCACGACTACAAATAAAATCAGGGCACGGCTAAGGCCGGATAGCGCGGTACGGCCTCCCCCCTGAATATTCACGACTGTCGCTGTCGTAGCCCCTGAACCGGCAATGCCACCACAAAGGCCAGTAATGATATTCGCAATGCCCTGACCAATCAATTCTTTATTAGATTTGTGCTGAGACCGGGTCAAACTATCCGAAACCAAACAGGTTAATAGGCAGTCGATGGAGCCGACCATGCCAAGGATCATGGCATTGACAAATATGAGCCTTAAATTACCAGGGGTAAAGGTCGGTAGTTGCAAAGTCGGTAAACCAGGCGTGATTTCTCCAATGGTGGCAATGGTGCGAATATCGATATCCCGCAAAAGCATCATTGAGACTAGCGTTCCGATGACCAAAGCCACCAATTGAGGCGGGACTACTTTCTTGAGATTGTTGGGATAGAAAAACAAAATCACTAATGTTAGAACGCCCAAGCCTGTTTCCCAGGGGCTCAAATTAGTAATTAAAGTCGGTAAATTTTGAATTACACCAAAGACCCCGCCTTTAGGGGTTTCTTGACCTAAAAAGGGTGCAGTTTGCATAAAGATTAAAATGACGCCAATGCCGGTCATAAAACCTGAAATGACGTTGTAGGGCAGCATCGTAATATATCGCCCTAGCTTCAGCAGCCCGAAGCCAATCTGAAACACGCCCGCCAGCATGACCACGGTAAACGCCATGGCAAGGCCATTCTCAGGGTCACTGGCCGTCGTTTCAGCAATGACAGCGGTGATAATCACCGTCATTGGCCCTGTTGGCTCAGAAATCAGGCTAGGGGTCCCCCCAAATAAGGCCGCAAAAAAGCCGACCAAAATGGCCCCCCATACCCCTGCAGAAGCGCCAGCACCAGAGGCTATACCCAGTGCTAAGGCCAAAGGTAGAGCAACGACTGCGGCGGTGAGGCCGCCTAGAACATCGCCTCTAATATTGTTGAAACTAATACGATTCGCGATTGGCATAAGTTGCCTTTAGGTGGAAACAGGGTGGATTAGGTCTAAACCGAGTGGGCCTGAAACCTGCAAAACAGCTGTGTGTCTGCAACAGTCAGATCAGGTTTAGCCATTGCATCATCCCCCGTTTTGGCAAATGTCACAATATGTAAATCACTGACGCCAACTTTTCCTAGATACTGGAAATGAATGGTTGACGGGTCAACAAGCACGTCAATTAAGACTAGTGAACAATGAATTGACGTTTAAGCATGACCAAGAGGGAGATATTTTCTACCTCTATCAATGTTCTTCCTAATAGGCTGTTTGGAAAGGGGGTACACCTGTCTTGAACAATACTGGAGCCCATCAGTGGAGGGGCTGAAACCCTGATGTGACTGTTGTCTGTTTCCAGTAGCCCATATCATCAAACGAAATTCAGATTACTTTTCAAATAGCCTCTAAGCTGAGCAAGAAATAGAACATTTGAGCAATTAGAAATCTCTGATCTAACGCAGCCTTCATTCGATTGATTTCTACCTTTCGTCCCACTTCGCTAAAAAGGTGCTTAAAAAGGAGGTAAGCCAGTCTTGAATAGTACTGCCGATCAACAAGTTTTGCCCCCGTTTCGGTGAACCCTGTCCAGGCGAATTCTCTCACAGCGTACAAATGACTTTGCCGCAAATCTTGAGGCTTGCCCCAGCGATGGTCGAAGACCGGCTCTTAAGGGCTATCGCGCTTATTTCGACACCCTGATCAAAGAAAACGAATTATCTGAACTTTAGGGCGTGTCATCAATTACGGGTAAAAGCCTTGCTGAGCAAGTATTACCGCGCCCGTTTCCATATAGCCAATGTCGCAAAGCTTGCGGCATTGGCTACGCCAGAAAGCCCATGGATAAAGACTTTTAGCTTTGGAGCGTGCCGAAGGCTTTCTGGCCCCAGCCATACCCTTGCTGGGGGCTGAAACCGTTGCGCCATAATGATCCTAGTTTTAATTGATGGCAGCCCCTAAATCCTGCTAGCGTTTTTTATGACTGGGAAGGGGATTGGCCGTGGCGCTATAGTGTAAAGGAATATGAAGTGCTGACTGTTTAGATGAAATTGCTGTTCGGACTCCTTCTTGCCCTCTCCGCCTTAGGGTTGGCCCTCTACCTATTTACGGCTCGTCGCTATCAATCGGCTGACTCTGTTGCCAACTCCTACGATGAATGGACTGAGGATGGCATTCTTGAGTTCTACTGGGGCGAACATATTCATTTGGGTCATTACGGTACCCCACCCCACCGTAAAGACTTTTTGGCAGCGAAAAGTGATTTCGTCCACGAAATGGTCCATTGGGGCGGCTTGAGTGCCTTGCAAAATGGGCAAACCCTGTTGGATGTGGGCTGTGGCATTGGCGGCAGCAGCCGAATTTTGGCACGGGATTATGGTTTCTCGGTTACCGGCGTAACCATTAGCCCTCAACAGGTGAAGCGGGCTCAGGAGCTTACCCCAGGTAATTTGGATGCAAAGTTCCAGGTGGATGACGCCATGGCACTGTCCTTCCCGGATGCCAGCTTTGATGTGGTGTGGTCGGTGGAGGCGGGACCACATATGCCCGACAAGGCCGTGTTTGCTCGGGAGCTCATGCGTGTCCTTAAGCCCGGTGGCATATTGGTTTTAGCGGATTGGAATCAGCGAGATGATCGTCAGATGCCTTTAAACATTTGGGAAAAGCCGGTGATGCGGCAACTGCTGGACCAGTGGTCTCATCCGGCTTTTGCCAGCATCGAAGGTTTTGCCGAGGAACTCACTGCGACTGGGCTGGTGGCAGAGGATGTGATCACAGCAGATTGGACTGAACCCACCTTGCCGTCTTGGCTAGATACGATTTAGCAGGGAGTGATTCGTCCCCAAGGATGGATGCAGTTTGGACTATCTGGTTTTCTCAAGTCCTTGCGAGAAGTGCCCACTGTTTTGCTGATGCGGCTAGCCTTTGGTAAGGGCTTGTGTCGATTCGGCATGTTTCGGGCGGTACGGGTCGATTCTTCGAGCTCTATGCAAGACGCGACCATAGCTCAGGCCATATCCGCCAGGGAATAACTCGAAAACGAGTCTGACTATGGTTCTCTCAACACAACATCACCATGGCAACCAACTGGGAAAACTTCCTCAAAAATCAGGGCGAATGGCGCGGCTCGTTCACCAGAGTCTCTCTTGACGGGAAACTGCTGACATCGACGCCTTCTATATTGAATCTGGAGCCATCTGCAGACAATAAGCGGGTCACCTTCCGGCTGCGTCGCTTTGGCCCAGAGGGTTATGACACCCAGCCCACCCAAGATTATCAGCAGGACTATCAGAGTCTCGGTCGGCAGATTCTCTTCTTCGATACGGGAGCTTTCTCGAAGGGCTCTATGCAACTGCCGCCTTTTTCAAGTTTTGGAGCCGAATATGGTTTCGTCGCGCCCGATCGCCGCTTACGGTTGGTACAACTCTACACGCCGCAAAAAGTTTTTGACAGCCTCACCCTGATTCGTGAATTTCGCAGCAGTACTACAGCCCCAGAGCGTCCGCCCCTCACCATTGAGCAACTATTGGGAGAATGGCAGGGTACAGCTCGGACTGTTGATCCTAATTGGTTCGATTCTGGGCCGATTTCGACCCATTTAAAAATCCAACGCATTGATGATAGTCACCTACAGCAAGTGCTTTCCTTCGGCGACCAAAAAATTGCATCTACGGCCCGCATTGAGGGATGCACTTTGAGGTTTGAAGGGCAGGGCACCCCCCGGCAAATTACCTTGTTACCAGACGGCGCGTCCAGCAACATTCCCTTGACGCTGAAGTTAGGAGAACCGTTTTTTGTGGAGGCGGGGTGGTTGGTGAGCGATCGCGAACGACAGCGACTCATTCGCCACTATGATGAAAAGGGCAGCTGGACTGGAGCCACCCACGTGATTGAACATCGGGTTAGTTAGACCTTTCCAAATAAGATGGGCACTTCATTTCAGCCCATTCTAATGGTGTAATAAAAGGGTGCTCAAACCTCACTTTACTCCCTCATCAACCAGCCCTTAAGGCAAGCTGATGAGCCGCTTTGCCAGTCATAGACACCGCTGTTTTAAAGATTTCCATCAGTTCATTCACATCGCGCTTAACAATATCCCTGAAATGGGCTTCCAACGTTAAACGGGTTTCTAAGGTCAAGTGGTGCGCCGTTTCGAGCCTAGATATAGTGTGCGCCATTAGAGGAGTCGTGTTGGCTAAGCGATACCAAAAGGCCAGTTGCATGTTGACATCAAGGTCATCGTAAGCGACTGCCAGGCGGGTATTTGCCCCAGAGACCATTTCCTTTAGCACATCGGCCTTTTGATCTTGAGGGACGTACTCAACTTGGCGAATCAACTGCTGCACGACTTGAGAAAAAAATGCCGCAGGGGGCGCTGCATTTTTGTAAAGGCGCTGAGCAATACTATGCAGGATCGCAATGCGGATGTCAGCACTCCCATGCTCAAACCAATCAACGGAATCGTGAGTGCTTAAAGATAAATCAGTTACCAGCATAAAAATTGTCCTTGTTAAATCGTGAATGATGCAGCGCAAAGCCGCACCTAAAAGAGAAATCAGGTGAGTAACGCTGAGCCGTTGTTTTTAAAACTTTAGCCAGTCGTCAATTCGAGCCGGGCAAGATTGCGATGCTTGACATTGGATGATCGCTTTTAGGGCAATAAGCGATTATCCGAAATCCGTTGTACTTGTATCTTAAACCTTTCTTCACTCCATGTGGCGTGTTTTGGCCAACATTCAAAAGGCAAAATTCAACCCTTTTACAGGGTTAGCCTCCAACTATCAGCTTCTTACTATTGATCCCTAACAAATTCTAAATAAGCTGATTTTTTGGATTTTCTTTGCTTTTGTCATGAAAAGCTCATGGTTCTACATCATGAACCCGGCCAAGGAATCGCCGCTGTCCCAGCCAACTGTTGAGAAAGGCGTGCCGCCCCAGCTTGGTTAATGTGACTGGGATCTGCAAAGAAACGGTTTTGTCCTCGCCACTGTTCGAGCAAATCCACCACGATGAAATTGCCCCGCTGGGCCTCTTGGCGAAGATATTGCTGAAACTGGCGCTCAAGGCCTAGACGAGTGGCATCTAGATAGTCATTACTCAGGGGCAAATTTACAAAAACCAATGGAATTTCCTGGTTTTGGGCAAAGATCGCGATCTCCTGTAAAGCAGTCGTTTGTATTCCTCTCAGCACAAAGGGGTTATAAGAACTGTCATACTCTCCACTCACGCGAGGATAGCTTTGGTAGTAGCGCTGAGGATCAAATGCATCTGTCACCGATAAGAAACCGTAGCCATTAATAGCACTTACGGGAATTGGGTTAGCGTTCTGGAGCTCGTTGTCATTCCCCTCTAACGCTGGACGCTGGCCTTGTCGCAATGATCGATACCCCGACGAGGCCGCAATCGAAGCAAAGGTGCGATCGCTGCGACCACTGTTAAAGGCCCGTGATCCACCCGCCCAGAGCAATAGCTTCGGCAACTGCTCTGGGATTAAGACCTGTTGGAGTAAGGCGTTAATCACCTGAGCCGTAGCGCCATTAATGCCTAGGTTATAAACCCGCACTGAGGGGAGACCTTGTCGCCGTAAATTGTGCGCCAAGACCTGAGGATCAACCCCCTGTAGAGCCCGAGAGCTGCCCAGTACCAAAACATCTGGCGGACCAAACGTCGCCAAATAGGACAGGTAAACCCCCAATTGCTCATCTAAAACTGCACTGCCCAAAGACGGAAATACCGTAGGGCGACTGGCCAGTTCAGCCTGTTGCTGGGCCTTTTTCAGCTCCGCCAAATAGTCTCGGTTCTGACGTTGGGCAAACACCCGTTGAGGACTGTCTGGGGGGATAGCCTGGAGTTGATGGATCGCATTACTCCAAGCGTTGGCAACCTGATCCCAGTCCTGTGCGGTCTCGGCATCATCCGCCAAACCCTCAGCCTGTGCCCCGGTTTGGAGCGCCCGTTTGAGGGTGAGTTCAATCACAGGGGGCGAGGGATCTACCGGCGCTAGCGTAGGTAAAGTTGGCAAGGTTGGCAGAGAAGACTGGCTCGGACCCTGGGCAAAGAAAACGATCCCCAGAGTCAACCAGAGACCCAATCCCATCACAAACATTTTCCAGAGATAGCGACGCGCCATCGAGCTAACTCAACCCCAAGGCAATACTGCTAGCGTTGAACTGAACCATTGGTACTGGTCCCAAATCAAAGCATTGAACGCTAGCTTAGCAAGCCCTTGAGAAACCGGAAAAACCGGCTGAATTCTTAGGATCACCCAGATTGTTTCTGCACTGCAGGTCCTCCGCAGTTTGCTAGGGGCTGTGGATAATTAAACTAGGATCCTTATGGTGAGAAGCTCCCATTGGGAAGGATTTTTTGGCAGCTACGTCCGTTCATAGGAGGCAATCGCACCAACACGATAGGATAATTGAGCTTGTGCATAGCCACTATTCGACGGGAGTGTAAATTAACGATGCAGCGACGACGGTTTGTACGGCAATTTGGCGCTGGTTTCATTTCTGTTCTGGGTCTGGGTTTGGCCAGCAACTGGCAGCAGGCCCAAGCCCAAAGCAGCGGTCTCCAAATTCGTTGGTTGGGGCATATGTGCTTTCTGTTTTCAGGCAGCGGACAGCGCCTTCTGGTCAATCCCTTTCGAGCCCTGGGCTGTACTGCTGGTTATGCCGTCCCCAATGCAACTGCTGACGCTGTTTTGATTAGCAGTCGCCTCTTCGATGAGGGCGGCACTCTGCTAGACCTGACTGGTGATCCCGACATTCTGGCTGAACCTGGGGTCTACGATTTACCCTCTGTTCAATTGCAAGCGATTGAAACCCCAAGGGAACGCGAGGACGGGCGGCAGTTTCCCCCCAACTTAATCTGGTCCTGGCAACAGGGGGGGCTCAACGTGGTTTATCTGGGGGGCATCAACAGCCCCATTGAGCTAGAAGAGCAGATTTTGCTGGGGCGTCACGAAGTGCTGGTGGTACCGGTCGGGGGCGGGCCAAAGGCCTACAACGCTGAGGAAGCGATCGCGGCCATGAATGTGCTCAGACCCCGCATCGTCATTCCCATGCAGTATCGCACTGCTGCTGCCGACCCTGAGCAGTGTGACCTTGATGAGCTCCAACGATTCCTGGGGTTAATTCCAGGGGTGGCCACCCGTCAAGCGGGCAGTTCCGTTACATTGACCACAGCCAGCCTCCCCGGTGGTGATGGCATGATTGTGCAACAGTTCACTCTCCCCACCTAAGGCGGATCCTAAAGATCTGAACAATGCAGACTTATTCCCAGCGCCGTGAGGCCGTCATGGCAGAAATTGGCCAGGGCACGGCGATCTTTGCCAGTGCGCCGATGGCCCTGATGCATCACGATGTCGAGCATGTCTTTCGTCAAGACAGTGATTTCTACTACTTGACCGGGTTTGATGAACCCGAGGCATTGCTGATCTTGGCCCCTCACCATGAGGAACATCGAGCAGTCCTGTTTGTGCGCCCGAAAGACAAGGAAAAAGAAACCTGGTCTGGGCGCAGATTAGGGGTCGATGCCGCCAAAGAACGGCTGGGCGTCGATGCCGTGTTTCCGATTACGGAACTCGGTGAAAAGCTAGCCGATTATTTAAAGGCGGCTGATCGGCTCTATTATCATTTCGGCCCTAGCCAATCCCTAAACGCCCTCGTACTCAAGCATTGGCAGAAGCTGATTGCTACCTACGCCAAGCGCGGCACTGGCCCCGTCGCCATTGAAGATGCCTATCTGCTGCTGCAGTCAATGCGGCGGGTTAAGCAGCCCGAGGAGCTGGCGCTGATCCGAGCGGCGATCGCAATCTCGGTGAAGGCCCATAATCATGCCCGAGAAATTGCCCGGCCCGGCCGCTATGAGTACGAAGTGCAGGCCGAGATTGAGCATCTCTTCCGTCTCGCTGGCGGTAGCCCAGCTTACCCTTCCATCGTGGCTTCTGGAAATAACGCCTGCATCCTGCACTACATCGAAAACCAGCGGCAAATGCAGGCCGGTGATTTGCTCTTGATTGATGCCGGTTGCTGCCATCGCTACTACAACGCTGACATTACCCGCACCTTTCCTGTAGATGGGCAGTTCACAACGGAGCAGCGCATTCTCTATGAGCTAGTGCTGGAGGCGCAACTCAAGGCGATCGCGGCGGTGCAACCCGGCAGCCCCTTCAACGCATTCCATGACGCTGCTACCCGCACGATTACGGCTGGGTTGCTCGATTTGGGTCTGCTGGTGGGAGACATCGACACCCTAATCGAAGAAAAAAAGCACAAAGCCTTCTTCATGCACGGGACGGGCCACTTCTTAGGGCTCGATGTCCATGACAGCGGCATTTTGCGTAATGCAGATAAAACCTGGAAACCCTTTCAGGTCGGCAATGTAGTCACTGTTGAGCCCGGCATTTACATTTCGCCAGACTACGAACCTGTAGAAGGACAACCCCCGGTCCCTGACCGCTGGAAAGGCATTGGTATTCGCATTGAGGATGACGTGCTGATCACTACCGAAGGTCCAGAGGTTTTGACTGCGGGTGTTCCCAAAGCACTGAGGGATCTTGAGTATTAAAAAATACTCAAGATCGATTCCATTAGGAAAGCCTACCCCTATATAGGGGCAGGCTTTCTTAATGGAAAATTTTGAAACGTCGTCTAAAAAGCCTAGAGATACTTTTCCAACGTGTTCGCCAGGGTGGTCTTAGGAACCGCACCGACCACCATATCAACCCGCTGACCCCCTTTAAAGATCATCAAGGTCGGGATGCTGCGAATGCCATACTGACTGGCAACATTAGGATTTTCGTCAGTGTTGACCTTGACGACTTTGACCTTACCGTCGTACTGGTCTGAGATTTCTTCGACAACAGGGGCAACCATGCGACAAGGGCCACACCAAGGTGCCCAGAAGTCGACGAGTACTGGAACTTCGCTTTCCAGAACTTCTGTTTTGAAACTTGAATCCGTAACTTGTGCGGCTGCCATGCCTGTCGATGTCCTTACCTTGAGTATCGAGATCTTACCATAGCCAAAGCTGGCCCAATTGAGGGCAGGCTTTAGTATTCAGACACACTTTTACTGGCGTCGCCTGCCTAGCAAAGACAAGCCGTCAATCCAGCGGAAAACTACACTGGCGGTTCGCAGCAAGAACTCGACCTGCTTGGCAAATGTGAACATCGCCCAAGCTGCAACGATGAGGCGGTATCAAAATTTGCCAAGCTTAGAGCAGGAATCGATATTTAGCAGGGGTTGGATTAAGAAAGGCCCGAAGTCAAACCGTTCGGGCAGATGTGGTGTGAGGAGTGAACGGAAACATTCGTCTCCGCTGCAACTATTGTAGGTTGGGCGATTGAGATCGCGCCACTGATTCGTCAATTGGCCTTAACCTTTCTTTAGCGAACATCAAGGCTACGCATATTTACTTAGCCAAGCCCAGGCAGATGTTTCTATAGACACAGGATTTTGCCTGTCCTTAAGGAGATTTTCAGATAAGAATTTACCTGCAGTAGATCTTGGGCCTGCCCCTACCAATACCCCCTGAACAAACCGATTTCCCGATTCATGCCCATCCAGTCGGTTATTGAGGGCACCCGCAAGAGTTGCTCCTACATCGGTTGCCGCGAAGCATGACGCACCACAGCCAGGTATTTTCTTTTCAAGAAATGTCCTAAGAGGGCCTCATTTACCCATGCCAAGCTGTTGGGCCTTCTGGTAAACCTTGCCCTCTGTCAACAGTGAAGGGGCAATCACCACCTCAACCTGCTGCATCTCTTTGAGGTCTTTAGCACCTAAGGTGCCCATGCTGGTTTGCAATGCCCCTAGCAGGTTGTGCGTGCCGTCATCCAACTGGGCTGGGCCGCGCAAAATCTGCTCTAGGGTGCCAGTGGTGCCGACATTGATGCGGGTGCCTCGCGGTAGGACCGGGCTGGGGGTTGCCATACCCCAGTGATAGCCTCGTCCGGGGGCCTCAGCGGCCCGCGCAAAGGGAGAGCCAATCATG
The DNA here is from genome assembly GCA_050043365.1 of Leptolyngbyaceae cyanobacterium. GTDB lineage: Bacteria > Cyanobacteriota > Cyanobacteriia > Phormidesmidales > Phormidesmidaceae > PCC-6406. Next base: position 26,978 of record JBHJIP010000052.1, on the reverse strand, counting down.
ACGCCATCTGCGCCAGAGGCAATGCATTTACAGATATCGCCCCCGGTGACCAAGCCGCCGTCAGCAATAATCGGCACATACTGGCCCGAGGCTTGCTGATAATCATCTCTAGCAGCCGCGCAGTCAGAGACCGCCGTGGCCTGAGGGATGCCCACACCCAAGACCCCCCGAGAGGTACAGGCTGCCCCTGGGCCGATACCCACTAGTACCCCTGCAGCTCCTGCCTTCATCAGGTTTAGGGCCACCTCATAGGTGACGCAGTTGCCGAGTAAGACCGGCATGGGCATAGATTGGCAAAAGTCTGCCAGATCTAGCGGGGTGACAGATTCTGGGGAGAGGTGAGCGGTGGAAACAACCGTGGCTTGGACAAAGACCAGATCGGCTGCTGCGATCGCCTCACGATATCGGGTGGCCCCGACTGGGGTAACGCTGACTGCAGCAATGCCTCCACCCTGCTTGATTTCCTGAATACGTTGCTTGATCAGGTCTGGCTGGATGGGTTGCGCATAGAGCTTTTGCATTAACCCGACAAATTCGTCTTTGCCGACCGCGGCAATTTGATCGAGCACCGGGTTGGGATCTGCGTAGCGGGTCTGAATACCCTCTAGATTCAGGACCCCCATTGCCCCCAGTTGGGAGAGCTTAATCGCCATTGTGACGTCAACGACGCCATCCATAGCGCTGGCAATGATGGGAATGTCGCGTTCAATGCCACCGATTTGCCAGCGCGTATCGGCCAGTTGTGGGTCCAGCGTCCGTGGCCCCGGCACCAGGGCAATCTCGTCAATACCGTATGCTCTGCGAGCTGTTTTGCCACGCCCTAATTGAATATTCACGTCCTTCTACCTACTTAGCCCCACGATCATTTAGCTAGCCTAACATCTACAGTTCTATGGGATGCACCGAAGGCAGTAGGGGCGATCGCAGAGGTTCAAAACCCAGCAAAGGGGGATGACTTTGTACAATCTAGGAGCTGTCATCCATTAAAACTAGGATCCTTGTGGTGCAACGGTTTCAGCCCCTAGTAATATCATGGAAACGGGCGCGACAATGCTTGCCCAGCAAGGCTTTCACCAATAATTGATGGCGCGCCCTAGAACACTGCACCGTATATCGAGCACCGTATATTGAGCACTGACCGGGCTGTTTTTTTAAGGAGTCCCCTGTGAACTTATCTTCCCTTGGTTTCTTTCGAAACTTACGCCCCCCCAACCGTCAGTTTGCGGTAATTGGCCTGGGTCGCTTTGGTCGAGCGGTTTGCGCCACCCTGAATGGCTTGGGATACGAGGTGTTGGGAATTGATACCGATGAGCAGCGGGTGGTGCAAGCCTTGACAGATGAAATTGCTGCCCATGCCCTACAGCTTGATTCCACCCAGCCGATCGCCCTCAAAGAAGCGGGAATTCCTGATTTTGATACCGTGATTGTGGCCATTGGTAATTACGTCGAAGAAAGCGTGATTACCACCCTGAACGTAAAGGAATTGGGGGTGGCCTATGTGGTGGCCAAGGCCTCTTCAGAAATTCACGGCAAATTGTTGAACCGGGTCGGGGCAGACCATGTGGTGTTCCCTGAGCATGAGATGGGGTGCTCCCTGGCGCGATCGCTCACCCGACCCGGCATCTTAGACCGCTTTGAGCTGGACCCAGACCACAGCATCATAGAATTGCGTGTCCCTGAATGCTTTGATCAAAAGACCATCGTTGAACTCGATTTGCGCAATACCTTTGGCGTTACCTTGTTGGCAATCAGTCAAGGGGAGAGCGACGATAAGTTTGAAATCAACCCCAGCCCGGTCACTCGACTCCGTAAGGGGGCGGTGATGGTCGTGATTGGTAGCAATAAAGGCATTGATCGCCTGCCCATGGTCGCTCCAGAATAGTATGCGCATTATTGGCTTAATGAGCGGCACATCGGTGGACAGCATCGATGCGGCCCTAGTGGAGATTCAAGGTCAGGGTTATGACCTGACGGTGCAGGTGCTGGCAAGTACGTATCTGGATTACCCAGAAGCGCTGCGGGCACAAATCCTTAAGGTTTGTGGTGGGGAAGTCCTGTCCCTGACTGCATTGGCAGATCTGGACGATCAAATCGCCCAGCAGTTTGCGATCGCGGCCAAAACGCTGATTAATACCCATGGTCCCGTGGCGCTGGTTGCCTCCCATGGACAAACCGTGTTTCACCGGCCCCGCCCTGCGACTAAAAGCAGTGCGGCTCTGGCCTATAGCGTTCAACTGGGCAGAGGCGCGGTGATTGCAGAACTCACCCAATGCCCGACTGTCAATAACTTCCGCGCCGCTGACATTGCTGCGGGGGGGGAAGGTGCGCCGCTAGTCCCGCCGGTTGATTTGGCCTTACTCAGCCACGATTACCACTATCGCTGCATTCAAAATATTGGCGGCATCGGTAACGTGACGGCTTTACCCCCACGCTCGGCTGCAAAAGACATTCAGGCCCATGCTTCTAAGATGCTTTTGGGGTGGGATACCGGTCCCGGCAATAGTCTGATTGATATTGCGGTTCATCATTTCTCCAAGGGGGAATTAACATTTGACCGCGATGGTCAATGGTCTGCCCAGGGCGACATTTGCCCACCGCTTCTAGCACAATGGCTAACCCATCCTTATTTTCAGCAAGCGCCTCCGAAGTCTACGGGGCGAGAGACTTTTGGATGGGACTTTTTCCAGCAATGCCTGGTGCAGACTTCTCCCTATGATTTGAGGCCAGCGGATATTCTGGCGACATTGACTGAGTTAACGGTGTGTTCAATTGCCCAGAGCTATGAGCGATTCTTGCCGCGCTTACCGGATGAAGTACTGGTGTGTGGGGGAGGCAGCCGTAATCATTATTTGATGGGTCGTTTGCAACAGCAATGGCCCCAAATTCCCGTTCAGACAACCGATACAGCAGGGGTGCCCAGTGATCTCAAAGAGGCGATCGCCTTTGCCGTGTTGGGATTTTGGCATCACCAGGGGTGGCCCGGCAATTTACCGTCTGTCACTGGGGCTCAGCGAACCGTTGTTTTGGGAGAAATTGCTTGGCCCCAAAGCTGAGATAACGCTGTAAGCTGAGGGCCGTAGGGTGCAGCGAAGGCGGTCTTTGCGTTTGGGTCGAGTTCATGATGAGCTTTAGGCCCGAAAGACATCTCGCGATCAAGCCCAATCATGACGAGCACAAGCTGAAGTCAGGCCTTGCAGGGGTATTTGGAGAGTATTGGGTGGAGCACACATTCCTAATTGAGCCGGGCCGCTGGACTCTGGAAGGAACTTGGTTATCGCGTGATGTCAGCACTCCCCCTTTGTCAGTGCGGGGAGCGATTTTAATTGCCTGGAGCCGGGATGACTGGTTCACGATGGTAATGAAATTGGGGTTTCCGACCACCAGTCCAGCAGAATCGATCTCCTTGCAGTATCGGGGACGTTTAACCAGTAGCGATCGCCAGTACACCTTTGTGCTGCAGCATAGCCAATTGGGGCGAGTGGAGGGAGAAGGCTGGATTGCGCCCGAATCTATTGTTCAGCGCTATTGGGCCTTAAATGACCGGCAGCGACGGACTGGGTTTGAAGCCTTACACCGGCTCGATAGCGATCACTACCATTGGTCCAGTGGTATCATGGCGGGCCATTACCTGACTACGGCGATGGAAGCGACTCTCATAAGACAACAGTAGGTACGGCAACAATAAGCGTTCTCGCTCTATCGGTAAGCCATAATTAGGCCGGGTATACTAAAGCTGCCTTTAATGGCATGGCCACAGCGGTTTAAACATCCACAGATCGCTACAATGCCTTAAAACTTGCCGGGTGCTCAGCAGGTCTAGACTGCGTTTAAGCTTCTTGAAGGAGTTTTCTGATGCTCTGTTTACAAGCGTATTTGTGAACAGATTTCAGCGGCGATTTTCCGCAGGCCACGCAGCAATTCACCGCTTACCCGCGATAATTTCAATTGTTCTCTGAAGCTGCTGTTTAGCTGTAATGACAGATCCCAACATCGGACGAAAACTAGCGAACCGCTACGAGCTAGCCGATATGCTGGGGCAAGGGGCCATGGGGCGGGTTTACCTGGCGGAAGATACGCTTTTGGGTGGGGTCATGGTTGCCGTCAAGTTCTTATCCCAGACCCTGCTAAATGACAAAATGCGCGATCGCTTCGTGGTAGAAGCCACCACCTGCGCCCAACTGGGGCAGCGTAGCATTCATGTAGTTCGCGTCACCGATTACGGTGTCAGCGAAGACGAGGTGCCCTTTTACGTGATGGAGTATTTGCGAGGCGATAGCCTTAGCAAAATGATCCATCAAAACCCCTTGCCGGTCCCCCGGTTTCTGGGGTTAACTCGACAGATTGGGCTGGGGCTAAAATCTGCCCACGACGGCATTCGGGTCAAAGGTCAAGACAAGCCAGTGCCGATCATTCATCGAGACATCAAACCCAGCAATATTTTGGTCACCCAAGACCCCACCCTAGGGGAGCTGGCAAAAATTCTAGATTTTGGGATTGCCAAACTGATTCAAGCTGATGCCGATCAAACCAGTTCCTTCATGGGAACCTTGGCCTATGCTTCACCCGAGCAGATGGAAGGGCGAGAACTGGATAACCGTTCTGACATCTATAGCTTTGGCATGATGATGTTTCAGATGCTGACCGGTCGGCTCCCCCTCAAGGCCAGCAGCCATACCTTTGGGGGGTGGTACAAGGCCCATCACTCCCAAACTCCAACCCCTATCCATGAGGTGGATCCCACCCTAAAGGTGCCGAAGGCCCTGGAAAAACTGATTATGGACTGCCTGGCCAAGCAGCCTGAAAGTCGCCCTCAAACCGTTGCTGACATTCTGAAGTCCCTAGAGCCCCTAGAGCATCGCTTTGGCAGTGGTTTTCAGATCGGTCAGCGCATTGGGGCAACATTATCGCGACTTCCCGTTGTCAAAAAGCCGCCCTCTGCGGATAGTGTCCCTGAAACTGAGGAAGACCTCAGCCGTCTTACCTCTTGGCCCAAAAATAAGCCGATCGCGGAAATCGTTTTCCCCCATCCCCTGCCCACCAGTCAGCGCACCCTATCGACGCTATGGGTGATGCTGCCCCGGACTGAAGTAGACAAGCGGTTGCTGGGCACGCGTTACAACAACTTTATCTGCACCATGTCCCCTCACCCCATGGTGCTGTGGTTGACAGTTTTGTATAACGCCCAATATGGTCCCCGTTGGTTGCCCTGCTACCTCGATTTAAAAACGAAGGCAGGCCAAGAAATGGCTTTTTTGATTGGTCAGACCGGCCAGTACAAAATTCTGTTTTTCACCATTGAAAACCCCCATCGTTGTGCCCATGTGGTGCCTTGTACGGTTGCGGGACCCCAGCGAAAAATGCTGCAAGAATGGGTGATGGCGGCCAGAACCCATCGTTCTTTGGGAACGCCTTCTAGCAGTAAAGAGATTCTCAAGAATGAACTCAATACCAACCTAAAGGCGAAAGTCTTACAGCAGTTGGAAGCCTCTTACTAATACTGAGTAATCTAATCCTGAACAATGCGCATCCTCTTAGTGGATGACGAAGCTGAGCTTGCTGAACCCTTAGGTCGCCTTTTGCGACGTGAGGGCTACGCTGTCGATGTGGCGACCACTGGGGATGATGGCGATCGCCTCGCTCAGCAGAGTATTTACGATCTGCTGATCCTAGATTGGATGCTGCCCCAGATCAGTGGCCTGGAGATTTGTCGCCATATTCGTTCCCAAGGGGATGCCACACCCGTTTTATTTCTGACCGCCAAGGATACTGTTGATGATCGAGTCGCGGGTCTGGATGCCGGAGCCGATGATTATTTGGTCAAACCGTTTGAATTGCGGGAACTGCTGGCGCGGGTGCGGGCTTTGCTGCGCCGCCCCCCGACCTTAGAGTCTCCCCAAGCCTCAGATCGACTGCGGTTTGAAGATTTAGAGCTGGATGAGGCCAACCAGCAAGCCTATCGTCAAGGCGAAAGTATCGAACTCTCCGAGAAGGAAACCCGCTTGCTGGCCTATTTGATGCGCCATAGTAATCAGGTTTTATCCCATGGGCAAATTTATCGAGCCGTCTGGGGTGAGGCTGAAACACCCAGCAGCAATGTGCTGGCCGCCCAAATTCGGCTGCTGCGCCGCAAGCTTGAACCCCCCAATACGCAGCCAATGATTCATACCATTTATGGCAAAGGCTATCGCTTGGGACGATAGGCTGAAAGGGAGGATGTGACTCAGCACCACCGCTATCAGTGAGGAGGAGAGATTATGAAGGTTGCCATCACCGGAGCCACAGGATTTATTGGACGCCACCTGGTTCAGCGGCTACAGCAAGCGGGCCATGGGGTGGTGGTGCTGGCGCGGAACGAACCGAAAGCGCGACGGCTTTTCCCGGAAGTGGCCTTTCCGAACGTCACCATCGTGCCTTATACCCCGCTGGCCCTGGGGGATTGGCAACAGGCACTGAGCGCATGTGACGGGGTGCTCAACCTAGCGGGCACGCCCATTGCTGAGCGTTGGACCCCTGCTTACAGGCAACTCCTGCGAGAGAGCCGGATTGCGACGACTCAAATTCTTGTGGAGGCGATCGCGGCAGCTAATCCTCAGCCCTCGGTTTTGATCAGCGCTTCGGCGATCGGCTACTACGGCACTAGCGAAACTATGGTATTCGATGAGGTCAGCGTTCCAGCTGAAACCGATTTCCTCTCTCAGCTCTGCCAAGATTGGGAGGCTGCGGCTAAAGGTGTCGAAGCGGCTGGGGTGCGGCTGGTCATTCCTAGGATTGGCATTGTATTGGGACAGGGCGGTGCGCTTGGACGGATGCTGACCCCCTTTCGAATGTTTGCTGGAGGCCCCATTGGCAGCGGGCGACAGTGGTTTTCCTGGGTCGCTATCGAAGACCTGACAAATTTGCTGATTCAAGCGCTCACGGATTCGCAAATGCAAGGCATTTACAATGCTACAGCTCCAAATCCCGTCACCATGACCCAGGCTTGTGAAGCCCTCGGGCAGGCCCTAAACCGCCCGTCTTGGCTACCCGTGCCGGATTTTGTGATTGAAACGCTGCTGGGAGATGCTGCGGTGGTGGTGCTCAAGGGCCAAAAGGTTCTGCCGAGGCGGACCCAGGCCACGGGCTTTACCTATCAATATCCTCAGGTGACTGCTGCCATGAAGGCTGTAGTCGCCTAGGGCACCATCGGCTCATAACCCTGCGCGGCCATGGCTAGATTGCATTGATTTGATGGTGGCGATCGCCCTGACCACCACCATCAAGTCAATAATTGGCATATGGCAGTCGCCAGTCTGGTTAGGACAAGACTGCGAGCCACTTTGCTTTTGCGAAAAGTATCAGGAGGATACTTGGTGTCTTAAGCAAAGTGGCCAAAGCTATAAATGTTGGCAATAGCGGTGCTGCCGATGGGGTGAATGGCGACGACGTTATCGCCCAAAGTCTGGGCAATTTGCTCGGATTCCTGCTCAAAGGCCGGTTTCCCAGCTGGGTTATGGGGCACCACTTCAACTTTTCGCATGGGGCCATCTCTGCTCAAAGAACTAGAGGGGGGCTTTCTGGACCCAGCTATGCTTGGCTCAGGGCGCTCAGGGGAGTCGCCCTAAATAAACGCCTCAGCCGCTGTTACTTCAGGATCTGCAGCGATCGCCCAATCAACCGACCGACTCCTTGGCCGCAGCGTGCCAACGGTAGTCGAAACCATCGCCCCCATCAAGGCTTCTGGGGTGACTTCAAAGGGCAGATGATGGATGTCAGAGCCAGGACGACAGGCCACTTCAGCACTGTGGCGCAGTTCCGCCAGGGAAACCTGCCCCAGACCCAAATCGCCCAAACCGGTGGGCAGACCGATCTGTCCGTAAAACTGTAAAAGCTGTTGTCGGGTGGTCGCCGCCAGGGGCTTGCCCGGTCCCATTTCCTCTAGGCGGAGCTGCACCAAAATGCCATAGGCCACCTTTTCCCCATGGAGGGTGCCGTGGCTGGCCTCCAAATGGGTGAGGCCATTGTGCACCGCGTGGGCCGCGACGGTGCGGCATTGAGCCCCTCCCAAGCCACCGATCATGCCCGCCATTAATACCGTGGCATCCACCACCTCGCGCCATTGCGCACCACCGGGCTCTGCCAGGGCCGCAGCCGAGTTTTGAAATAGCAGATCCCGCAGCACCCGCGCCTGCTGAACGGCGCTGATAATCAGGGTCTGCTGAGAGTCACCGCTGCTAACCGAGGCTTCATACCATTTGGCCAAGGCATCACCGATGCCCGCCACTAAGGTACGGCGCGGCGCAGTGGCAACCAGGTCATAGTCCAAAATCAGCAGGTCAGGGCAACGATCCAACGCCACATCGTAGGCAAAGGCCCCGCGATCGCTATACACATTCGACAGGGCCGTCCAGGCGGCGCAGGTGGCGGCAGAGGTGGGGATTGTAACCACCGGCAAGCGCCGTTGAAAGGCCAGGAGTTTTGCCAGGTCCAAAGCTTTCCCACCGCCGACACCCACAATCACATCAGCCTGGTGGTCGCTAATCGCGGTCTGGATGCGGGTAATTGCCGCTTCACTGCAGTCGGTTTCATAGGCAGTCTGGGCCACATCCAATCCATTCAGCGCTGTCCCCAGGAAGGATTCGACCTGGGTAAGCGTTTGCGCTCCTCCCACTAGAAAGGGGCGCTGTCCAAACCGGGCTAAAACCGGGCCGAGCTGGGCTAGAATCCCCGTCCCCCGCATCACTTGGGCCGGGGCTGGGGTCAGGGTGGGTAAGGTGATTGCAGTCATAGTTCAGTTCAGCCTGGGCACAACCCAGGATATCTATCCATTAGTCTCAATCGAAGGTGCGCTGGATTGTTGCATAACACAAGCTAGGGGCTGCCATCCATTTCAGGTTAAGTGCAGTCGCCTATCTGGCAAGTGGGTTTCAGTGCTTCTTTAGATTCACGGGCGCGACAATGCTGTCTCTATCGGCTTGCCGCCGTTAGTCAATACTGGCCCTAGACGTGACCTGGCAACTGGGCGAGGGCATCGGGCTGGAGGGTGACCGTCACCGCTTCCCCCGTCGCCTCGTTGGGTACGGGCTGAACTTGCCCGAGGTAGAGCAGGTGGGAACGCCCCCCTGGCTCATGGAGGATCGTGCGGGCGCGAATGGTCGCTTGTCCGTTTTGGGGACCCAAACGGCTGGGGTTAAAGAGGTTGGTGGCCGCTTGCCGAAGGGTGGCATCCAGCTGAGAGTCAGTGACCGTGTCGGGCACCTTAATCACCACTTGGGCTCCGCCTGAGTCGTATACCGTCTGGAAGGGAATCGCCCCAGGCACGGTGGTCCGGACTAAAGGCTGGAAACTGAGACCAAAGCACCCAACCGTGAGCACCCCCATAAACCCAGTCACCCCCACCAGCCGGAAACGAAATCCCCAGCCAAAGGCGAAGGTCAGTAGGGTCAACCCGCCCATCACGAGGGTGGCGATACCCATGTATTTGGTAGCTTCAAAAAACTCAGCAGGGGTTGGCATAGGGTCAACGGGGGGCAATCAGCGAATCAAGTGAGTCTTGATCCTACCAGGTCTGCCAATGGATGCCCTTATGTGGCTGGGTTCAGAGCGGGTTAATGGAGAAGATTGTGGTTACTCTGCTTTTAAATCCACTGCTGGGTTAAAAATAGCTATACCGGTTTGCTCAGCAGCGCTTAGTAATTCGAGATCGCAAGCAACCAATAAGAATTCATCAGCCTCTGACAGGCTCCGTTTTAGGATGATGGCTGAAGCAAGATGAATACCATCGGCCCCCCGTAGAGCTAGCGCAGCAGTGAGCTTTACAGCTTCTTGCAAGACTTCGTCAGACAGTTGCACCTGAATGAACTGCTCCCAGTCGACAGTAACTTCTTGCTGTTTCTGCTGAAACTGTTCTGGATTGAGTTGGCCTGCTTTAGCTTTGCGGGATAAGGTTGCCAAGACCTCGATAAACCCCAGAGAGGCGCAGGCCAAGATAGAATCCCCTGCAAATAGGGCTTGTGTTGCTTGAGTGCCTGCTTCTTGGCAGTAGCGTTTGACCCATGCACTGGCATCCAGATAGCAGAGTTTCAACGACGCTCCTCAATCAGTTGTTGTGAGGCATCGCTGTCGGCTATGGAGATTGGGGAAACAGGGGGGAAAACAGGGAAATTCTGAGTGGGCATGCGAAAGGTTGGGCTTTGGGTCAAGCGCACCATCGCTGGTGCAATGGTGGTCTGCCAAGTATTGATCAACAAGAGCAGCCGATCGCATTCAGATTCACTCAGGTTATCAATGGCTTTGTGGAGCGCAAGTTTCGGACTCATAGCAACGTATGGAATTTAGGTGATGCTGCAGTGGCTCACATTATGGCTCAATGCTACTCGACACGTGACTCACAAAACGTCTTAAGCCGTGATTTGCATACCTTTAAGTCGTTGCCAACGCCTGACGAAGCTGACCATCGCAGGCTTGCAGACGTTGCTCGGCTTCTGGGGCGGAGATCTGCTGCCAATGCATGAGCAGCGCCAGCTTCACCCGCTGACCACTGCGATCTAGCAGATCAGCGCATTGTTCTCGGGGTAAGTCGGTCAAATCCGCCAGGATGCGGATTGCGCGATCGCGCAGCTTACTGTTGGTCACGGCCACATCCACCATGCGGTTGCCATAGACCTTGCCGAGCTGCACCATCACCCCAGTGGAAATAATGTTTAGGGCCATTTTGGTGACCGTGCCCGCCTTGAGTCGCGTGGAACCGGCCAAAATTTCAGGCCCCACCAACAGGCGAATATCGACATCGTAGGGGGCGGGCACCTGGTCGGCAGGCACGCAGGCGATAAAGACTGACGTCGCCCCGATTGACTGGGCGTATATGAGCGCCCCATGCACATAGGGGGTGGTGCCGCCTGCGGTGATCCCAACCACCACGTCATGGGCCGTGAGCTGACGTTCCTTCAGGGCTGCGGCCCCATCTGCTGAGATATCTTCAAGCCCCTCAGAGCTGCGCACCAGCGCCTTATCACCCCCGGCCAAAATTCCCTGCACCAACTCAGGCTCAGTGCAAAACGTGGGGGGACATTCAGCGGCATCGAGTACGCCTAAGCGGCCACTGGTGCCCGCCCCGATGTAGAGCAAGCGTCCCCCTTGGTTCAGGGCAGCGGTGGTGCGTTCGATCGCCTCGGCCAACGCGGTACGGGCTGAGGCGATCGCCCTCACGGTCTGCTGATCTTCTTGATTAAACAGATCCACCAGCTCTAGCGCCGTGCATTGGTCCAGATTTTGACTAGCGGGGTTAGCCTGCTCGGTTAAGAGGTGGCCCCGTTGATGGGACGCGGGCTCAGCAGCGGGATGAATTGAGGACATGATGTTAAAGCAAGTTTTCAAGGCGTTGGCGCATCAAATCCAGCTCTTGCTGGGACAGACCAGATTCGTCCGAGTCAGGCTCATCGACGATGTCGCTGGCGTCTACTGGATGCTCAGGATCCCAATCGGTCTGCTCCACGTTGGTTTCCGGTGGGGTGACTAGGGTCCCGGCTGGGACTTGCTTGTAGTCCAGCCCCGCCCCCTGACAAAAGTCTTCAATGTCACTCTGATCGAACGCCTCCACCGTGGGGGAGGGAAAGTCTTGGGCCTCTAGCATCAAGCCAAACCGCAGGGCATCGTCTTCCTGCTCGAACATCAATACCGTGTTGCGGCCATTGGTATCGAGGGAATGGATGCCCTCGTTGTCGGTCCCCGCATTAAATAGCAGTACATATACCCGCATTCGTGTCTTTACCAACTCTCATTCAGCACGTTATTGAGTATCTTAAGTGCAGTCTGGTATTGTCAGGCTCTCGGTTCACGACTGGGGAGAAAATCGCTGCAACTGCCGTCAAGAGCTTAAGCAGGTTCCGCTACCCTTTTTTAATACCAGGTTGAATAACTCTGGACTGAAGAGGGGGCATAGCACTAACCTGCTGGATAACCCTGGGCAAGTGGGTGTGTGAGGAACCATGAGCAACGGATTGAACGAGCCCGATCCCGTTAACGATGAGCCCGAAAATAATCGCCCTGATCCCGAGGAGGGGACCGACGCTGGCCCACGCCGTCGTTGGGGCCGCACGTTCCTCATCCTCGGATCTGCTGGCCTGTTGGGGGCCGCAGGTGGGGCTTGGTGGGCCTGGAGCTTCGCCAACAATCGGCTGGCCCCTTGGGCTTCAGAACTGCTCACAGAAACCTTGGGTCGTCCCGTCGAGTTAGGCCCTGTGGAGCGGGTGTCTCCTTTCGGTGTGGAGTTTGGCCCTTCGGCGATTCCGGCGACGGCGACGGATCCGGATGAAGTCTCGATAGAGGAGATTAACGTTAGCTTCAACCCCCTACAACTTTTAAGGCGGCGAATTCGACCAGAAATCACCCTGCAAGGGGTCAATGCCTATTTAGAACAAAACGAAACGGGGGAATGGGTTGATCTCAGCACCCTCGACCTGCCGGAGGGTGAACCGGGCAAAGATCCCCTAATCCAAGTGAATCCGATCATTCGGATAGAAGACACCGTCGCGATCTTGCAGCCCTACAGCGAGCCGGATGCTGACCCGATTGCCCCCCTGGTGATTGAAGATGTGACCGCAAGGGTGGCGATCTCCAAGCTCGAAAATTTCGCTCTCCCCGACCAACCGGGAGAGCGCACCGATGTTCAGCAAATTGATTTGGCGCTGACCGCGAGCCCTCAAGACGCCGGCACCCTATCGCTGCAGGGCGAAGTGCTGCAGTTTCCTGAAGAAGTTCCAGAGCAGCCGGGGATTCCTAGCGCTAACGCCGTGGATCGATTGGCCGGTAACCTTAGCCTCCAAATTCAGGATCTTGACTTACCCGCCGTTGCCCCTGCGGCCTTGGCCAATCTGCCCCAGTCTCTGCCTTTGACCGTCACGGCAGGGCAGGTCCACGGCAATGTTGATGTGGAGCTGGCCCCCCAAACCGAGCCCCGGATCACGGGTACCGCTCGACTCGAAGATGGGAGCATCGCCGTTGAGCCCCTCTCTGAACCCATAGAAGCGATCTCGGGGCAACTGCGCTTTCAGGGCAACCGGATTGCTTTAGAAGACGGCAACGCCCAGTACGGCGAGCTAGTCGCGAAAGCCGGGGGCCTAATCGACACCCGCAACGGCTATGACCTCACCGCCGAAATTGAGCCGTTTACGGTAGCGGAACTGGTCGATGGCTTCCCAATTGATTTACCGGTTGAAACGACGGGCACCTTCCGAGCTGAGGGAGCGGTGACCGGTCCCCTGGCGGAACCGGAAATCACCGGGCGGCTCGTCTCGGTAGACACGGTGACGGTGGATAAGGTGGCGTTTGCCCTGGTAGAAGCGGCGATCGCCTACACCCACCCCGAAGTCACCCTCACCGACCTACAACTGGAGCCCTTAGCGGGGGGCAGCGTCACCGGCAGTGGCAACTATACTCTGGGGGATCCTGGCCGTTTGGCCCTGCAAGTGACGGGTCGGCGGCTACCTGCTGATGCCATTGCCGGGGCTTATGGCCTCCCTGAGGCGATCTCTATAGGCACTTTATCCCTGGATGGCGAGGTTTCAGGACCGTTGGATAACCTCAGTGGGGATTTTGCTTGGCAAGCGCCCGACGGCACCTATCCCACTCGGGGCTTGGCAACCTTAGAACGCAACCAAATTACCCTGCGAGAGGCGATCGTGCAGGTGGCTGGGGGCACTGTCGTTGCCACGGGCACCCTGGCAAATCGAGCTTGGAATGCCGACATTGTTGCCGAAGGGATTCAGCTAGGGGCTTTTAATGACAGCCTCCAGGGCAGCGCCGTGGATGGCACGGGCCAGTTCTCTGGCACCTTAGACGATTTGACCCTGGCGGGCATTCGGGGCAGCGGCACCGTCGGGGCTCTGCTTGCAGGCGGCACCCTAGTGAGTGACTTTAATCTGGCCAATGGCAACTGGCAAGCCAGTGGTGAGGGGCGGGGCATTCAGTTGGGGCTGTTTTCGCCGGACTTACAGGGAGCAGCAGCGGCAACCTTCCAGTTGGCGGGCAATGTGGATGATCTCACCTTGGCCGGGATTCGCGGTGACGCCACCGTCACCCTATCGGAAGGGTTAGCCACGGTAGCGCGCTTGCGACCCCAATTGGCGGGCAACGTCGATGCCCTGGTTGCTCAGGTGAGCTGGGACGGTCAGGTCTTAAATATTGATCAGGCCAGCACAGCCGGGTTCTTTGCCCAGGGCACGGTGCGGCCCCTACTCTCAGGTCCGGGCGCACCCAGCATCGACGCGATTAATCTGCTGCTGCGGGCCGACAACTACGATCTGGCCACCCTGCCGTTGCCCGTTTCTAATGGGGTGAACCTGCGGGGGCTGGCTAACTTTACCGGCTCTCTCACCGGCAATCTTAGTGATATCAACTTGATTGGGGACCTCAGCCTAGCCAACCTGGCGGTCAATGAGCTGATGTTTGAACCCTTGCTGGCGGGGGATGTGCGCTTTTCTAGCCGGGATGGAGCCGCCGTTAACCTGCTGGGTGATCAAGACCAGATTGTGGCCACCTATGCCAGCCGCAGCAACCAGGTCAACTTCCGGGTGCAGGCGGCAGAGGCAGTGGCGATCGGTGAAACGGAGGGAGATCGCCTCCAGGCGAGGCTTTACAATTTCCCCTTGTCCCTGGTGGGGCTGCCCCAGGGCACGGCAGCTCAGTACGGCACCCTGCGGGGCACAGTCCAATTTGCCAGCGCCACGATCAACCTGCGGGACTTCTCGGCGGTAGGGCAGTTTGATGTCAATGACCTCGGCTTAGGCTACATCAGCGTCGATCGCGTCTTTAGCGGTTTTTCCTACAGCAATGGCGTCGCCACCCTCAGCCAAGGCGAAATCCGCATGGTGGATGAAACCCCCCAGGGTGAAATCCTGGATGAGCGCATCTATCAGGTCGCTGGCCAGTTTGGATTTGCCCGCAATCCGCAGCTTCAGGCCAGTCTGCTCACCGAGCGAGGTACTCTGCAAGACCTGCTGGCCATTTTCAAAGTGGCGGAATTAATGGACTTAAATCGGGGATTGACTGTTGCCTCGGGCCTGATTCCCGAATCCCAAGCGGAAGTCGATGCCCTATTGGCTACCGTTCCAGTTGAAACCCAATCCACTAGTTTCCTGAATCGCATTCGTCGCCTCTCTGAAATTCGAGAGCTGCAGTTCCTCGAAGAAGTGGCAGCAGAGGAAGCCCTGCTGCCGCCCCTGGAGGAATTAAACGGCTTGTTCCGGGGACGTATCGACGTGGCGGCCAGCCTCCCCCGCGACATCACCGTAGATTTCAATCTGCAGGGCCAAGACTGGCGTTGGGGCAACGAGTTTGTCGCCGATCAGGTCACTGCCAATGGTCGCCTTCAAGATGGAGTGCTCCAACTCAACCCGGTGCGGTTCGAAACCGATTTGGGGGGAGAGCGCACCGCTTTCATCAGCCTCTCTGGGGAAACGGCCCTCGATTCGCGCGACAACACCCGTCGCCGTCTCACCCTGGATGTCGAAAATGTGCCTGTTGCCGCCCTGGAAAAACCGCTGCGAATTCCCTTCCCGATTGCAGGCGATTTGAACGGCCAGGCGGTGATGGTGGGGAATTTGTCTGATCCGGTGATTGAGGGCAACCTCACCTTAGATGACGGCTTGCTCAACGATAACGCCATCGATCAAGCCGTTGCCGACTTTGAATATCGTGCTGCCCGACTCAGCCTAAATAGCAGCCTCAACCTAATTGACTCGAACGATCCTCTAACTTTAGTGGTTCGTGCCCCCTACCAACTTCCCTTTGTGAAGCGCCCCCCCGCCAGCGATGAGCTGTTTGTAGATATAGACGGGCGGGACGATGGCATTGCCCTGCTGAATCTGTTCAACGATCAAGTGGCTTGGGAGAGCGGCACCGGAGCAGTCGATGTGAGCTTTGAGGGCACCTGGGATCAACAGTCGATTCCTGATTTGTCTGCCCTGACTGGCCAAGTCTTTTTGAGTGAAGCGGTGATCAGCTTTACAGCCCTGCCGGAGCCCCTCACTGACGTAGATGGCCGCATTCAACTGAGCCCTGAAAACATCATCGTCGAAAGCTTTACCGGACAATTTAGCGAAGGTAAGGTGACCGCTTGGGGCACCTTACCCACCCTCATTGCCCTGCCCGCTCCAGCAGATCCTGCCGAAGACTCAGACGAGACCGTTATTGATCCCAGCAGTCCCGAATTCGATCCATCCACGTTGCCCACCCAACCCTTAACCGTTGCCCTAGACGATATTGACTTGAACCTAAGGGGGCTCTATGCGGGGCAGGTAGATGGGCTTTTGCGCCTCGGGGGTAGCTTACTGGTCTTTGGCCCTCGCTTGACGGGGGAAATTGCCCTATCAAACGGGCAGATCACGATTCCCAACCTTAGCGGTAACGCCAATCAGACTCGCAGCGACGATAATTCCCTCTTCCCGTCGCCTCGCTTTGACGATCTCGCCGTCACCCTGAATGACAATGTCACGGTGGTGCAAGGGGGCATCCTCAGCGTCACGGCCCGAGGTAGTCTCTTGGTGAATGGCGGCATTCGGACCCCTCGCCCCCTCGGCTTGATTAACCTCACCTCGGGTCGTGTAGCCCTGTTGACGACTTCTTTGCGCCTGACTGGCGATGGCAATCGGGCTGAGTTCCGCGATAGCTTTGACCCGCTGCTAAATGTCACCTTGACCACCTCTATCCCTGATACCGGCGATCAGGCCCAACTCACCACCGGCAGTCCCTTCCCCCGTCGTCAGGTTGCCGATCAGGAAAATGAAAACTTTGGTCTCACCCAGGGTGGGGTCCGCAGTATTCGAATCCGAGCTGAGGTCAATGCCCCGGCCAGTCAGCTCCTGGCCATTGAGGGCATTGAAGGATTCCGCCGCTTAATTACCCTGACCAGTACCCCTCAGCGATCGGAAACGGAGATTTTCTCCCTGTTGAGCGGTGATGTTTTTGCACTTCTGGGCTCTACGGTTAGCGGTGAGGGCAGCGCCAATTTGGGCGGCATTGCCGGGTCAGTACTGCTGAATGCCTTGCAAAACACGATTGGCGATCGCCTGCCATTGAGCGAGTTCCGCCTCTTTCCGGTGAACACCGATGCCGGTCAGGTGAATGATTCCTTTGATATTGGCGGCGAAGTTGGCGTGAATGTTTCATCGCGGGTGTCGGTGTCGGTGCTGAAGGTGCTCACCAATGACACCCCCTTCCAGTTCAGCGCTCGCTATCGAATTACGGACCAATTTACCCTCAGGGGCACCACCAGCTATGAAGATTTCCGAGAGCGTAGTGGCCTCTTGTTAGAGTATGAGACACGGTTTTAGCAGGACATCTCCCCCGTGCCCCTAGAGTCTGAGCAGTCATCCCCCCAAGATTCTGATACGTCTGCACCTCAGCAAACAGCTTCTCCCCCGTCCCGATGGCAACGGCTCTGGCAGGACAACCGCGATAATATTCGCGTCTTGGGTGTCGCCCTGGTGATCGCGATCGTGATGCGGCTGTGGGTGGCAGAACCCCGCTTTATTCAGTCCAATTCTATGGAGCCGACGCTGCATATTGGCGATCGCCTCATCGTTGAAAAGGTCTCCTACTATCTGCACCCCCCTACCCCAGGGGATATTGTGGTCTTTCATCCTCCGCCCCAGCTCTATCCCTATGGCTACGGGCCAAACCAAGCCTTTATCAAACGGGTTGTGGCAGTGCCGGGACAAACGGTGACTATCACAGGCCAGCAGGTCTATGTGGATGGCGTCCCCCGGCAGGAGCCCTATATTCAAGCCCCGCCCGCCTATGAAATGGCCCCCATCACCGTGCCGCCTGGCATGTTGTTTGTGCTGGGGGACAACCGCAACAACAGTAATGACTCCCATGTGTGGGGGGTCTTACCCGCAAGCAACGTGATTGGCCGCGCCTATGTGCGGTTTTGGCCCTTACAGCAGTTGAACCTACTCACCCCTACCGCTTAGGCCGTTGTTTGTGAAAGAAAATAATTATTCTGGGCGGGCATTTTTGTGTCCCTGGTTGGGGCGCACAGCCGTGCGCCCCTACGTCGCTGGCCCGCTGCCCCCCAAACCGCCGCGCAATCATGTCGTCGTAGGTGTCGGCAATGGTGACCACCGACAAGATGCAGGCTTGTAGCTCCATCAGGTCCATGTTGTCGCCCCCCAAAATACTTTCGGAGAACAAGACCTGACCGGCTTCATCCAGACTAAAGGCCCCAAACCGCATGCGCCGGTTTTCGTCCAGCAGATAATGCATCAGCTCATCGTTGATGCTGCTGCCGACGGTGATGCAACTGGTGGCCCGCACCGTGGCCAGGTCAGTCTCGTCCCAGGGGTGCACATCCCAGGGCAGCACCTCAATTTCAACCATGGCGGACCCGTACAGCACGTCTAATTTGGGCTGATCCGGGTAGGTGCGGAGGCTGTTTTTGAAGAGGGTAGAGCTTTTGAGATAGTCGAGCACCTTTTGGTAGGTGAGAGCCTCAACGCTAGTGGGAGCAGGCATGGCCATGGACGGTAGTGAGAATTTGACCCATTGTACGGACGGGGCGCGATGACGAAGGTTCCTACATGATGAACATGCGGCGATCTAAGGTTTTGGGGTCGTGGGTCGAGACAAAGGTGTCTAGATTGTCATCGGATTCTAAATAGCCATCCACCAGGTTAATGATGCGATCGGCCACGTCCAGAATGCGGTTATCGTGGGTGACCATCAAGATAGTGCGGTTCTGCTCCTTGGCTAGCTTTTGCATCAGGGTAACCACATCCCGGCCTGATTTTTTGTCCAGGGCAGCGGTGGGCTCATCCGCCAAAATCAGCTGGGGCTGGTTGACCAAAGCACGGGCGATCGCCACCCTTTGTTTTTGGCCCCCTGAGAGAGAGTCAGGTTTGTAGTCCACTCGATTCTCCAACCCCACCTGGGTCAAAATATCCACCGATTGCGATCGCTTGCTGCGAAACTCCCCCTTCAGCTCCACCGCCATTTCCACATTTTGGGTAGCGGTCAGGGACTCAAAAAGATTGTGGGCCTGGAAGATAAAGCCAATGTTGCGACGCACCGCCACCAGTTTCCGATTGCCCATACCGACAATCTCTTGGCTTAGCACCTGTAGGCTGCCCTCTTGGGCCGATCGCAGCGCCCCAATCAGTGTCAGCAGGGTGGTTTTGCCCGAGCCAGAGGGACCGGTCATAATCACGATTTGACCGCGCGGCAGGTCCAGATTGATGTCATACAAGACCTGCTTTCGCAGGTCGCCGCGACCAAAGTAATAGTTGAGGTTGCGGATTTGGACGGCGCAATCGGTTGAGGTTGTAACGGTAGGGCTCATTAGCCAAATACCTCCGCTGGATCCGCTGACTGCACCTTACGCACGGCGATCGCCCCAGAAATGAGCGACATCACAAAACTCAGAATATAGATATTCAACACTCGCCCCGGCGTCATTTGAAACAGCAGTCCGGTGACATTAGCCGCCCCGCCATAGAGGAGATGGCTAACCAGAAATCCTGGAATAAAGCCCAGCACCGAGAGAATCAGCGCCTCTTGAATCACTACCCCAAATAGAAACCGATTGCTATAACCCATGGCCTTGAGGGTAGCGTATTCGGTCCAGTGGTCAGCCACATCGGTATAGAGGATTTGATAGACCAAAATGATGCCGACAAAAAAGCTCATCACCGTTAGTAGCGAAAACACAAAGGCAATGTTGGTGCTATCGCGCCAATAGTCGCGCTCTTGGGCCTCAAAGCTATCCCCTGGCCCCGATCGCACCATCACTTTGACATCATCGGGCAACCGCTCTTGCAGTTGGGCTACAACGGCTTCCACCTCTGCCCCAGGCACTACTTTAACTAGGCCAATATCCGCGGTGGCAAAGCTGCGTTCATCTTCCTCAGGGCCGCGATTGGCAAAGTAGCGTAAGAAATTTTGATCACTCATGATCAAATTGCCATTGCCCGAAGCAAAGTCCGTACCGAGGCTAAAGGTGCCGACAATGCGAATTTCGCGATCAGCCAGCTCAGTTACCACCCCCGCTTCCCGAGGTCCCACTTCTACCCTAGCCCGTTCGTCAATGAGGGCTGTATTCGGTAATTTGAGCTGATCTAAATGGGCCTGGATTTCCGGTAGGGGCAAAATCGGATCCGCCAGGTTAAAGGCCAGCACCCGCACCGGTCGGGTGGTTTTGTTCTCAGGGTTTTTCCAGCGCACGTCGCTCAAATACAGCGGATAGGCTGACGCCACCGTGGCCAGGGCGCGAGCCTGATAAAGCCTGCGCCGCGCAAAGGCCGAGGGCACAAACATGTTGTTTTTGAGGCGGTTGATGATGATGATGTCGGCGTTGAGGCGATTGATCAGCTGCACCTGGCTATCGTAGAGGGCGTTTTTAAAGCCGGTAAACAAGAACATCAGCAGCACGGCAAACCCAACCCCGAGCAGGGATGTAGCAAATTTGCGGCGATCGTGGGTGAGATTTAGCCAAGCTAGAGGGGTGCGCATCGTCCTCTCCTAAAACACATCGGCAGGGTCCGCCGTCACGACCTTACGCACAGAGACCAGCCCAGAAATGCCGCACATCAAGATCGTGAGGGTGAGCACAATCACCACCCGAGGCAACCCCATAAAGATGGGGAGTTGAGTGGCGTTAAAGGTGAGTCTGTAGAGTCCCAGGGCAATCAGCAACCCCGGAATGTAGCCCAATACCGCTAAAATCACCGCCTCCTGCAGCACCACCTGAAACAGATAGTTACTGCCATAGCCCATGGCTTTGAGGGTGGCATATTCTCGCAGATGGTCGCGAATGTCGGTGTAGAGGATCTGATACACAATCACGATGCCGACAATAAAAGAGACGATCACCCCCATGGTGAAGATAAAGCCGATCGCCGTGTTTTCGAGCCAGTAGGTGGTGTCATTGAGGATGATGTCGAGCTTGGTCAGCACCCGCACATCTTTGGGCAGCAGGGTGCGCATTTCGGCTACCACCGCTTCAGGGTCTGTCCCTGGCTTGAGTTTAATCAAGCCCATGTTGATCATGTCCAACGGGCGCGGCGCAAAGAAGCGGCGAAAGTTTTGATCGCTCATGATCAGGGTGCCGTCAGCGGCAAACCCACCCCCGAGGGTGTACTGCCCGCCAATGGTGATGCGGCGGCGATCGGCTTCCGTTTCTAGCCCCGTGGTCTGGGGGCCAAATTCGGCCCGAGAGAGGCGATCGATGAAGGCTACATCGGGCTGCTGCAAGATTTGAATTGCTTCAGGGGTACGCAGCTCCGGCATCAGAAATAGCGGATCTTGAGGGTTGATGCCAAATACAAACATGGCCCGACTGAGGCGGGTTTCGGGGTTGCGCCAGAGCATATATTCCAAATACAGGGGCATCACCCGCCCTACCCCCGTGTCTCCAGCCATCTGTTACATGCGCCCTTGGGGTAATGCTTTAGTGGAGCTGATTTCGAGGCTCTGGGGAGAAGTTAAGAAGACCTCTGCGTCAAACTCGTCGTACATGACCGTGGTGCTTTTGAGCAGTGCCCCCTGAAAGCCCAGATTCATGAAGATCAGCACTACCGCAAAGGCCACCCCCGCGATCGCCACCACCAAGCGAGTACGCTCATGGAGCAGATTTAACCAAGCGAGAGGAATCCGCCTCATCGATAATCCTTGCTAAATCCCAAGCCCCCTCATGCCCAATTCATAATTCAATACTCAAAATTTCTCCTGCATCCGACGCAGCAACCAAGCCCCTGCCTGCCCCACTCCCCACTTCCTATTCCCTACTCACTCCACATCGATCAAGACATCCACCTGCAGGTTGGTCAGCCCCTGCACTACCTCACTCTGATCAATGCGAATGCGCACTTCCACCACGCGGGCGTCGGCATTCGCGGCGGGGTCATCATCCAGCACATCATTCTTGAAAATCTGCAGCCCCACCTGATCGACCGTACCGGTGAGGGTATCGTCGAATGCGCCATTGCGACTGCGAATGGTAGCCGACAGACCTGCTAGCACCAAGCAGAAATCAGTTTCGTAAACCTCTGCCACCACATACATTTGCTCGGTGTCACCCAGGGCCAAAATCGGATTGCTCGTGGAAATCGCCTCCCCTGGCTCTACGTAGAGATTGAGTACTTGGCCGCTACTGGGGGCACGCACCACCGTTTGAGCCAATCGCGCTTCGGCCAGAAGCAAATTCTGCGCCGCCGAATCCACCAACACCTGGGCCTGAGCCAGTTGCAAGCTCGCTTCCTGGGAGGCAACCTGAGCCTGGGCGTTACCAATACCGCTGCTGCGAGCAGCCTGAAGCTCTTGCTTACGGTTTTGGGCGCTGCCAATTTGCTCTTGCAACTGGTCCACTACGGCCTGCTGCTGATCCAAATCTTGACGAGAAATTGCGCCGCTGCCCTCTAATTGTTGGAACCGCGCCAAGTCCAGTTCGGCCACCCGTAGCTCCGCCTGGAGGCTATCAATCGCATCCTGCTGGGCCTGAATCGCGGCGGTTTGGGGACCGTCAATCTGGTCAATGCGGGTCTGGGCCTCTTGGATGTTGCTCTGCCCAAACTGGGTTTGAGCAACAAGCAGGGCTTCGGCTTCAGAAAGCTGGCTGGCGGCGTAGTCTCGCTCGGCGAGGCGTACATCGTAGAGGTTGAGATACGCCAGAATTTGCTCGGACTCAACCTGATCCCCTTCTTCCACCAACAGCCGTTCTAATCGTCCGCCCTCAGCCGGAACCACATCCACCACTCGCCCTTGAGGTTCGATGCGGCCCAAAGCCGCTACCTGAACTTGTTGGGGCGAAGCTGGTTCGACTTCGGTGGTTTCAGCTTGACGATTTTGAGTAATCAAGCGCACCGCCGTGAACGCCAACCCTGCGGAGATGACCAGTGCGCCAATCACCCACCAAAGGGGTTTGCCGGGTAGAGATGAAGGACGTTGGAATGCCATAAACTGGTCAATCCTCTGGCAATAAAGCAGGAATAACTACGAGGTTACTGGGGGCTGGAGAGGAGATCGGGGAACTTAACCTTGTATTTGGGATGTGGGCATACTGCTGCAGTTGGCTACGGTTGATACGTAACTCACCCGGCATTCGCGTCTACTGCCATGGAGGACAAAACTACGGATATGCAACCCGATTATCGGCCCTTGGGATGTGGTGAATGTGCCGATGGAGCCGATCTTGCGTTTGACTTGACGATGGCGTTTCAGCCCATCGTTAACACCACAACCCAGCAGATTTTTGCCCATGAAGCGCTCGTGCGGGGCCTCAACAATGAACCCGCTGCGCAGATTTTTGCCCAGGTAAATGACGGCAATCGCTACCGGTTTGATCAGGTCTGTCGCACCAAGGCCATTAAGCTAGCCTGTGAATTGGCCATGCCCACTTTGCTCAACATTAACTTCATGCCTAATGCGGTCTATCAGCCGGATTTGTGCATTCGCACAACCCTGGCAGCAGCAGATCGCTATGGCTTTCCGATTGAGCGCATTGTGTTTGAGATTACTGAGAGCGAAAAGGTCGAGGACCTGCTCCATCTTCGTCGGATTGTGGATTATTACCGGGAGCGGGGATTCAAAATTGCCATTGATGACTTTGGGGCGGGCTATGCGGGGCTCAAGCGCTTGGCTGAAATCCCGGCTGATATCGTCAAGTTAGACATGGCCCTGATTCGGCAAATTGATACAGATAAAGTGCGTCAGGCGATCGTCCGAGGCATTTTTCAGGTCTGTGAGGAGCTATCTGCCCAGGTGATTGCCGAGGGGGTTGAGACCTCTGAAGAATTGGCGGTTCTGCAAGGGTTGGGAATCGAGCTGTTCCAGGGATACTATTTTGCCCGGCCTGCCTTTCAAGCCCTAGCCACTCTGGAGAACGTCACCTAGGGACTGTAGATGCGAAAGTTGAGCGGATAGGAGTGACCGGCTGTATCGGTGTAGTAAAGCGTGATGAGATTGATGCCTTTGACACTGCGCTTATGCTTGCCTGACCAGAAGTAGTCAACAAAGGCGCTTTTACTCGGCCCGCGATAAGGCTTATCTTCGACGCTATCGTCAACACTGAGAACCCCAGCTGTGCCAATGAGGTGGGCTTTGACTTCCTCAAAGAGGTCTCGCTCACGCAAAAGGAACCGGTTCACGCCATCGTGACTTTGATAGCTGTCGCATGAAGGTCAAAGGCAGAATCACGACTCCTTCGAGCAACCCACAGCCTCTCTATTCTGTCAATACGTAAGTCCTATTTATTAACACAAAAGGTATTACGCATCATCAACTACTTGAAATTGATAATGCGTCCCAGACATTAGACCTCTTGCATCAATCCTTAAAGCCCCCTTTCTTGTATGCCCAGAGGGCTTTAAGCCCCCCATGGCAAGCCAATGCTCCGCAAACGCGAAGCGTGCCCGGAGGACGTAATTCTGGGGGATTTTTCGGCTCTGCTTGAAATTATCCAGCATCTTACAGAACTGTTTCCCAAAAACTTGGGGTACGGAAGGGGGCCTGATTGCTTTTGAGCAAGAGATCTACTCTTTAAGCACACAGGTCGATCGCCCTGAGCAAATCGAGATGCTGCTGAGGGGAGACCAATGTGTTGGCGGTAATCCAGCCGCTGGCGGCGACTGCAGGCAGGCCAATTCCAGGAAAGGTGGAATCGCCACAGCACAGTAGGCCCTCAACGGGAGTCTTAGGACCGGGGAAAAATCCCTGCCCAGCGGCGATGGCGGGGCCATAGGTACCGCGATGGCGGCGAAGGAAACGCGCGTGGGTGAGGGGCGTGCCGACAAGGGTGACCTCCATGCGGCTGCGTACGTCAGGAATGACTCGCTCCAGAGCTTGCCAAAGGGGCTCAGCGCGCACGGCTTTCAGATCGCTGTAGGCGGCACTGTTGCGGTCCATGCCCTGCCAGAGATCATAGGGTTCATTGCCAGGACTATAGACATGGATGGCGTGCTTGCCGGGTGGGGCCAGGGTCGGGTCCAGTAATGAGGGGATGGAAATCAGAATGACGTTCTGGGGGGCGGTTACCCTCAACTCCCAGTCATTCACCACAATGTGGTGACAGGCCAGGTCGAGGAGATCAGTGGCATCAATGCCCAGGTGCAAATGCATAAAACTGTGGCATTCCGGGGTTTGCTGCCGCCGCTGACGGAAGGCGGGGGGCAGGGCGGCGGCGGGCAACAGGGCGAGGGTGTCCCAAACAGAGATATTCGAGATAACGGCTTTGCGGGCGGTGATCGCTTCCCCATTTTGCAAGCGCACCCCTTTGGCTTGATTCTGTTCAACTAGAATCTCCGCCACATGTGCCCCCAACTGCAGTTGTCCCCCCTGTTTTTCCAGCCCTCGCACCAGCGCATCCAC
The DNA here is from genome assembly GCA_050043365.1 of Leptolyngbyaceae cyanobacterium. Classification (GTDB taxonomy): domain Bacteria; phylum Cyanobacteriota; class Cyanobacteriia; order Phormidesmidales; family Phormidesmidaceae; genus PCC-6406. The sequence goes on along the minus strand of JBHJIP010000052.1, from coordinate 1,646 downwards.
CAGCGCAGCACTGCCTCCGACGGGATAGTCCAGCATCACATCCGGTTGGTACCACTCGGCGAACATAAAGGCCATTTCAGCGGCGCTGGTGCCCTGGGCCGGGAGCCCAGAAAGTAAAAAGCAGAGCAAATCCAGCCAGTTGCGCAGGAACGGATCTTGCACAATCGGGTTCATCAGGGCGCTGAAGGGGCCACTGCGCTTTCCCAGGCGAGGCGTGTGGCGCAGCAGTCGTCCTAAAAACGGCAATAGGCTACGGGGCAGGCCCCAGTCAGCCCGCACCGCTGCGGGGGGCAGGGCGATCGCCGCCTCTCCGTAAGGGACCATAACCTGCTGCAGATGCTGCCACTCGGCTAATGCAGTGGGGGGGCGCAGTTCCGCTAGGGCTTCACCAAAGGACTCGGCCCCGACGGCGATGTCAAAGGTGCCCTCGGGCAAGCAGCAACCCCAGGTTTTGTAGGTGCGCCATTGGGGCGATTCGCCGATCGCATCCAGCACATGGCGGAGGGGGTTAGTCGAAGGGGAATAAGAGAGGCCGGAATAAAGGGAGGGACCGGAATCGAACTGGAAGCCTTGGCGTTCAAAGCCGTGGGCGGCTCCCCCTGGTAGGGTATGACTTTCGCAGACGAGCACGTCTAAGCCATAGCGGGCCAGCAGGGCAGCGCAGCTTAAGGGCCCCACCCCACTGCCGATGACCACCACATCTACCGCCATCGCGTTTGTGCCCTCTGCTCAAACCACCTGGGGCGTTTTATGTTGAGCGGCCAGTTCTGCCAAATCCATCCGTTCATACTTCTCAAAGGGCTGGTGAATCCAGGGATTGTTCGGTAAATGCTGGCCGTAATAGTCTGGCTCAATTATCGAGCAGGCCTTGTGCCACAGCACCGCCGTCCGCACTTCATCGATGTAGAAGCCGTACTTGTGGTCGAGCCAGCGTACCGTGCGCTGCAAACTCGCTCCAGAATCCACTAGGTCATCCACCAGCAGCACCCGGTTGCCCACATTTGCCGTGGTCATGGCCATATCCCGCGAAAACGTGATCGAGCCTCGGGTCTGATTGTTTTCCCCACCATAGGAGGCGACTGAGAGCACCGCCAGCGGCACATCAAACAGCCGACAGAGGATATCCCCCACCCGCAAGCCCCCCTTCGCCAAGCAGACAATTTGGTTAAACTGCCAGCCCGATTCGTACACCTGCAGAGCTAGCTTTTCCGTCAGGTGGTGGTAATCGTCCCAAGAGACGTGGAGGTCAGCCATGGCGATCGCGGGTTTTGAATTGAGCCATGATACTACTGTTACACCGCCATTTGAGGTATCGCCTTAACCCATGACCTCCTCCCCTACTGCCGCGCCCGCTGAGCCCCGCCTTTCCCTCTGGACCAAACTGGCCTATGGCGCTGGGGATATGGGCTCTGGCATGACCTCGAATTTAATTGCCTTCTCATTTTTGATCTTTTTGACCGATGTGGGGGGCATTAACCCTTTGGCGGCGGGGACGGTACTGTTGATTGGCAAGGTCTGGGATGCCGTCAACGACCCGGTGGTGGGGATGCTCAGCGATCGCACCCGCAGCCGCTGGGGTCGACGCTATCCTTGGATTTTTCTGAGCGCCATTCCCTTTGGGCTGAGCTTTTTTTTGATGTGGTGGG
>JBHJIP010000051.1:0-18236 GCA_050043365.1 Leptolyngbyaceae cyanobacterium | reverse complement strand
TGGAGAGGAGGATGCTCCATGAGCTTAGTTCTAAGTTGGGGAACTTGAGCTTCTCATGGAGTGCCTCTTTCAAAAACCTCTGTCTCAAATGAGACTCACCTATTCAAAGGGGTTGCAGGACTTTTCTGCACCACTAAGCATTCGACGGACTTAATCTCTGGCCTTGAAGTTTGGATATCCACTCGCCGAAAGTATTGTGAGAACTCCCCCAGTCGATATTGGATCTTTTCTCTGTAATGCAAGCACAGGAATTTAATAAAACCAGTAAAGCTTCTTCTGCATTCCTTGCTTGTCGATTTTTCTCTTTAAACCCATAGTTAGGCTTTACGTCCTCCATGGGCATTCCAAATCGCAACATGAAACCAATCAGATTTCCAAGGGTCTGCTGCCACTCGGCTATACTTAGCGGGTTTTGCTGATAGTGCAGAAGCATTTCATCCAAAACAAACTTAAACAGATACTCATCTATGGCCGAAGCACCACAAACCATTGCCCAACGATGCAGGGCAGAACGCTCATTCCAGTTGTCATAGGAGTCGTGGTAACGGTTTTCCAATTTGCGGTGAATATATTGCACCTCCTGTACAAGTCGGCGGGCAGTCAGATATTCTCCAAAACTTTTGTGGGTAAACTCAAAGGTCCTATCACCGGAATGGTTATGACCACTCTGCCGGAAATAAAATGCTGTCATCAGACGAGTAATGCTTGTTTTGGAGTCTTGTTGATAGCCTGCTTGAAAGCGGCTCAGTAGATTTTTGAGATTGCTATTTTCACAATGACGCTCAATCTCTTGAACCGTTGTTGTCCGTCCATTTCCATGCCATGCTGCAAGAGCAATCTCTTCTAAAACCCGGACAAAATCTTTTTCCTCAATTCCCTGAATAGCAGTATGCTGGTGGCCTGCCCACCCTCGCTCATAGATAGCTTTGAGCAAGTCAGCATAGACTGCATTCAGGTTTGTTGCTTCTGAAAACTTTAGTTTTCCGCGTCTGAGACTGAGCGCAACCAGGTAATTCAATAGAGGTTGTGCTGTAATCTCAATCAAATTTCCCTGGTCTAGCTCACTCGGTAAGCTCGTATAGCCACTGCCACTTGCAGCACCATAGTTTTGCCACCAATGCTGCCGCTGGTCTTGCTCAAGAAGTTTTTTCTCATCCACATAGTGCCCACGGTTATAGTCAGCCACAAGGTAGGGCAGGACGTGCAAAATTTGTCCATCCCTGCGAAAATCAGTTTCATTGGCTTGCATCACTAATTCTCGTCCACTGATCAGCACTTGCAAGCAAGCTTCTCGTTGGTTAAACCGGTCTACCTTACGTTGCACCTCTCGTACAAAGCCTTGTGCGGTCCTCTCGGCAATCTTTCCCTGCAAAGCTAACTCATCCAAGCCATCAAAAATTATTAGCAGATGAGATTCTCGCTGCTGAGCAGCCAGCGGGTTGTGCGGCAAAATTCCATCTATCTGAACAAACTTACCTACTGCATCAACCAGATCGTCTGAGGGTTCAAAGTGATGCAGTGGAATAAACAGAACCGGAAGCGTACCTTTTGCGGCCAGCTTGGCAGCAAACATTTTGGCAAAGGATGACTTGCCGGTGCCGGGGCCACCGCTGATCTAGCGAATCGCATCCGTTTTTACTGCCTGATTGAGCCAAGACTCCAGCTCGTTCTCTAAATCAACTACTACTTGCTCAGATCGTTTATCGCCAGTGGGTCTTCCTTCTTGTTTCTCAGCCTGCTGTTCTTCAACTTTGCGGTTGTAGTAAGCTCGCAGCGGCACATATACCCGCTTCAGACTAAAGGCTTCCAAAAACATTGGTTCTTCCACCTGCTTTTGTAGCCAAGTGGCATACCGCAACCATGCTTGAACGCGCTCATTTGCCTGGGTAAAGGGAGTATCGAGCTTTTCTTTCAGTGCCTCATAGTCTTTGGCATGACTGCTCCACTCGTCATGTAGTGCTGATGCAAAGTAGATGGGCAGGCGATCACTAATGGATTGGGCATCCGCTTCGCTCAATTCACATTGCTTGAGCCATCCCCTAAAGACAGGTTTTGCTCTCGTAACAATAGAGTCCTTGTCAGGATGCTCAAAGAACTTCTTATTGATGGTTAAGCTGCTGGTTTCTAAAGTCCGGTTAATTTGGGTCTGCAAGGCTTGACTATCAAATTTCTCCGACTCCAGCTCAGTTTTCTCATCGATCAGGGTCTTCATTGCCAACAGCAGAGAGCGGTAAACCAGCAACCAGGCAATTTCCGCCGCATTTGCGGCTAAACCCAAAGCAGTCAGAGCTTCAACCCCATCTCCCGCCAGACTATCCCACTTGCCAAACCCTAGATCGACTAAACCTTTACCCAGTGCCTTCGAGAAATCTTTAAAGTTGACCTTAATAGATTTCTTCAAAACAGAAGTAGGTTTGCGAATTGAGAGTCCAGAGTCACCACTCATAATGCCACTTTGTTTCTATACGTATTTTCGTATTTCCATGAGATTCAACTATGCATTCAGTATTAGCTCTGACCTATAAGAACTGACATATTGAGTCTCATATATCACTCTTGGGCTATAAGATCCCTATCTTGAAAAATCATGTTTGATTCTTGGCAGATAATCCTGAAAAAGTAGGATGCTATGCATCATATTTGACAATGAAGTACGGTGAGTAAAAATTTTGTTCGTCAAAATTGACCAATCAGTACAGGCTCTAAGAACTTATACTATATGTAACCTTGAAAGGCCATTGTGAAATGCTTAACAGGCTTTAGAGATCCCTAAAACCTGTTAATTTCTCCTCTGAAAAACTCCAAAACGCTGCTGAATCACTGCCTGCTTCCAAAATAAGTTGCTGCCCAGCCGATAACGTCCCGATCGCTTCACAAGCCAACCCCCGCTCTCGAAACCTCCCCTGCAACGCCTCCAAATTCCCTGGCGATACCGCCAACAAAAAGCCATAGCTCGGGAAGCTCAGCAACCACTGCTCCAACGGTAGCTGCTCTGGTCGAGGTATAGCATCAATATTCAGCACTGCTCCACATCCTGAGGTTTCCAACAACATCAGTGTGGTGCCAATAATCCCCCCCATACTGACATCCTTCCCCGCCTGGCACAGCCCTGTCTCCGCCACCTCCGGCAACAGCGCCAAATTCCCCTGTAGTACCTCTGGGTCCTTCATCGTCGCCGCATCCCAAAATGGGTATTTCGGGTGAGGCTGCCCGTCTAAATCCGTCACCAACACCAGTGCATCCCCCGGCTGAGCATCAAAGCTGTTGATCAAACGCGAGGCTCGCCCCAAGATCGCCACAGACAATGCCCCATAAGGGCTGTGGCAATTGGTGTGCCCCCCCACTATCGGGACATTAAATGCCTTCGATGCCGCTATCATCCCTTCCCAAATGGGTTGGACCTCTGCTTCCGTCTCGCTCCAAATCGCATCCACCACTGCGATCGGTCGGCCCCCCATGGCATAAATATCGCTGACATTCACCAATACTCCACACCACCCGGCAAACCAAGGTTCCGTGGTCACTAACGTCGGCCACATGCCCTCCGCCGCCAGCAGCAAATAGCCGTCTCCATCGGGGATGGCGGCGCAGTCATCCCCCAGCCAGATCGGTTCTTGGGTGGTGCTGGGTACGTAGCGTCCTAAATTCTTCGCCGCCGTTTGGATATCTCGTTTCTGCAAGATGCTCAGGGCCTGCCGCAGGGTGGTAACTAGATCTGCCAGCATCCCCTACTCCTCATCGGGCCAACTATCGTCAATGTCGGCCAAAATCTGGTCTAGATCCCCGCCACCCACGTAGTCCACAATCCCAGTCCAGAAGGTGCCGGTGCCCACTTCCCCAGGCATTTGGTCGGCGGCATCAAAGCGCAGCACGTCGGCACTGCGCAAAATTTCCACCTGCTTGCGGGTGAGGTCATCGGGGTAGGCATCCAGTTCCACCTGCTGATGGGGGGAAATGTAGCTGCCCAAACCCGCCCAAATCGTGTGGGGTTCGGGGGTGGCCAGGTATTCCATCAAGGCCCGCACCGCTGGGGTGTCGTTAAAGACCCCAAACACAATGCCCCCCAACACGACAGGGGAGCCCTGACTGGGATCCATCGGGGGCAGGGCAAATACACTCACGTCGGTTCCCAGCTCCACCGAGTCGGGCAAAAACTCGACGATAAAGCTGGCCTGACGGTGCAGATAACAGCCTGGTGGGTCGTCAAATAAAGGGGCGGGGGAATCACCAAAGGGAATGCTGATCGCCCCGGTGGTGCCGCCAAAGATGTAGTCGGGGTTTTGGGCGATCGCCCCAAAATCCTCAAAGGCCGCTTTCACCCTGGGGTCGGTGAAAGGAATGCGATGATCCACCCATTGGTCGTAGACGTCTGGACCCGCACTGCGCAGCAAAATGTCTTCGATCCAGTCGGTGCCGACCCAACCGGTGGCCTTGCCGCTTTCCATACCGAGACACCAGGGCACGCCCCCGTCCGACACAATCTGATCGGTCAGGGCCTGCAGCTCATCCCAGGTTGCCGGAATCTCATAGCCCTTATCGGCAAAGGCTTGGGGGTTGTACCACACCAAGCTTTTGACATCGGCCCGCATCCACAGCCCGTAGATGGCATCCTCACGGCTGACCAAATCTAGTAGATAGTCGTCGTAAGCAGCGGCCAGATCTTCGCGGCTAACCATCTCACTAATCGGCACCATATCCCCTGCCTCCGCAAAGTCCAGCATCAGCCCTGGCTGGGGGAAGAGGGCCAGATCAGGGGTGTTGCCGGAATCGACCCGCACAGAAACCAGGGTGGTAAAAGCATCGCTGCCTTCGTAGACCACCTCGATGCCGGTGGCTTCGGTAAAGGGTTCTAGGGATTGGCGCAGTTTGTCCTCCCCGATGCCGGTGAGGGTCCCCAGGATGGTGATGGTGTCACCGGGCTGAACGGTATCGCTGTCTGAGGAAGGGGCCGATGGACCACAGCTGCTGAGGAACAGTCCTAGGGTCAAGCCGGTGAGTGTGATCAGCCTTTTCACGCGATATTTACTCTCTTCGGAACGCCATTCTCGATAGTAAGGGAACTCAGTACGGGAGTTCCTGTATCTGGCTTTCCCCTCTTGGGAGCTATTCTTTACGCAAAAGTCGTTCTATCGCTTTTCAGAATAGGGGCTTGCAAGTTGTTTACCCTTCAGAAGAGCCAATATCGGAATTGGGGGCTGGCCCCCAAACCCCCTGAGATGGGGGCCTAACTCCCCCAAACCCCCCGAATGGGAGATGCGGGTTGGGTCGTGTATGCCCACGGTAAGACGACAGGGGCGAGGCGGGCAACAATCCATTCCTCTAAGGACCGATTTAGAGGTGTTACCCCTTGCAGTTGAGGCCAAAACCCTTTCCATACAAGTCTTGTGTAGAGTTCTGCCTAACGGATAGCTCTTGGGAGGGGTAGAGGTGGTTTTCCGGTTTTTAGCCAGGGGACTGACTCACCCCGGCCTTTGGCCACCCCTCACAAAAGGAGATGTTTTGACCCGTTTTCCTGAGTCCGCATTCAGTCAGGGAAATGCCTCCGGCATCTAGTTTTGCCCCTGTTAAGACGCCTGTTGTGCAGGCTGCACCAGGGCTGGGCGCACTTCAGTTCCGGCAGGATAAAAGTCAAGGTCCGCTTCCATGAGGTGATGGGGGCGATCACAGACGGAAATCTTTTTGAGGGAGTCCCAGTGCAGCCGTTTAAAGAAGCGCACGTTTTGCAATTGCACCGTGGCCAAGAAGCGATCGCAGCCCCAGGTATTGGCGGTGGTGACGGCCTTTTGGATCAGCCCTTTGCCGATGCGCCCCACCCGCCGATAGCGGGGATGGACCCCTAAGCGGCCGCCATACCAAAAGCGATCTTCGGTTTCATAAATGCGCACCACGCCGACGACCTGGCGACCGGCGATCACGTCATGTTCTACCGCAATAATTGGGTAGGCGGTGTCATCAATGTCGTCAATATCGTCCCCAAGAAAGAGACCCTGTTCCTCACAAAAAATGGCCTGGCGCAGGTTGAAATAGGCGCGAATGTCCCAGGGCGATCGGGCGATTTCAAAGCTATAGCGACGTAACGACATGAGTGATCCTCCTAGCTGACTATCAAAGCGCTGTTGCTCTGAAGCATTTGGATCCCCTCGGCTGTCGCCACCCCCCTTAATAAGGGGGCAGGGGGGATCGTTTCACCTTGCGAGGTTTGGTTCCTCTCTACTTCTCAAAGGTCGATAAAGCCGAGCAGGCCCCGCACTTGGCGCAACCCGCATTAATCGACTCCGACGTCATCCCAGCTGCCTTGAGCATGGCCCCGACCTTTTGATAGAGGGCAAACATAAAGTCGGTATCGGGGGCGGGGTGGTTAGCCAAGGGGGTTTCGGTGATCGGTACGAAGGGCACTACGAAGGGGTAGACGCCCAGGTTGATCAGGCGATCGCTGGCTTCTACCAGGGTTTCTAAACTGTCCCCCAGGCCCGCCAGCAGATAGGTGCTGACCTGGCCCCAGCCAAAGACGGGGACTGCTGCCGCAAAAGCTTCAAAGTAATAGTCCACGGGCACTTCGGCTTTACCCGGCATGATCCGGGCCCTTACTGCTGGATCCACCGCTTCCAAATGCATCCCCAAGCTATCGATACCCGCTGCTTTCATGCGATCAAACCAAGCGAAGTCGTCTGGGGGTTCGCACTGGGCCTGGATGGGAATGTTGACGCTGGCTTTGATCGCTTTGGCACACTCGGTTAAATAAGCGGCACCGCGATCAGAGGTGTTGGGGGTACCGGTGGTCATCACCATGTGCTTGATCCCGTCTAGGGCAACCGCCGCTGCTGCCACCTCTGCCAGTTGGGCCGGGGTTTTGCGGGCAATGGTGCGGCCCGCATCGAGGGACTTCTCAATGGCGCAAAACTGACAGGCGGTATCGGGGTCGCGATAACGCTTGCAGGTTTGCAGCACGGTGGTAGCGAGCACATCGTGACTATGGAGTAGGGCGATGTGGCGATAGGGAATGCCGTCGGCGGTGGTGAGGTCGTAGAAGCGCGGCTGCTCAGGAAAGGTGATCGGGGCAAGGGGCTGCAGGTCTCGCACCAGGGTCGGGCTCTGGGCCGCACTGGTCTCAGGGGTCTCCAGCACAAAGGGGGATTGGCTGGCGGTCCCCGTGTAAATCGGCACCATCACGGTGGTGTCGCCGACGGTTACGGCCTTGTGGTCAGAAGGACCGGCCCCGCCCTTACGGCCTGAAGCCCCCACGTTAGGGTCAACGAGCCGCAGCCCTTGGGACTGCAGTTCTGTAATGAGCCGTTGCTTATTCATGGACTTTAAGGAGGTGACGGGGTAAGGGGTGGCAGGGTGGAAGAGAGCAAAGGGTGCGTAGGGGCGGTGCGAGAGAGATAGGGAAATAGAACAAACATTCAAGATTGCTTGCCCCTACGCCACCCAAGCTCCCTGGCTCCCAAGGCTAAGCATCTGCTGGAGCAGGTTCGGCGAGGGGGGGCGGTACTTCAAAAATGGGGGCGGTGTCGTTGGCACCACTTGGGGAAGCCATGGAGGTGGCCACGGACCAGGCTTGCTCGTTTACCTGCAGCTTTAGCAGGTCGGGGCGGGCGTAATGACCGACAGAGTCCATCATGCGCTTCCGCTTGGTGATCAGTGAGAAATCTAGATCAGCGATCGCCATCCCTTCTCCCTCCACAATCGGGTCGCAGAGGGGGACGCCCTCGGGGCTAATAATGGCGGTGTAGCAGCCCCCCTGCAGCACCTTTTGCAGTCGTTCGTCGGTGGTGATTTGCTGCTTTTGCTCAGGGGTGAGCCAACCGGTGGCGTTGACCACAAAACAGCCAGATTCCAGGGCATGGTGACGCATGGTCACTTCCATCTGGTCCCCAAAGATTTGCCCCACCATGGAGCCAGGGAACTGGCCGCAGTGGATTTGCTCGTGCTGGCTCATCAGGGCGTAGCGGGCCAGGGGGTTGTAATGCTCCCAGCAGGCCAGAGCCCCGACCCGGCCCACGGTGGTATCCAGCACCGTCAGGCCGGATCCATCCCCTTGTCCCCAAACCATGCGCTCATGATAAGTGGGGGTGATTTTGCGGCGCTTTAGCAGCAGGGTACCGTCGGCTTCAAAAATGAGTTGGGTGTTGTAAAGGGAGCCGCGATCGCGCTCATTCACCCCGACCACTACCACCATGGAATAAGACCGTGCCGCCCGACTGATGGCGTCAATCACTGGGCCAGGGATGGTGACCGCCTCCTCATAGAGCTGCATGTGGGATTTGCCCATCAGCACCGGCGGTTCTACGAAGGAGAAGTACGGATAGTAAGGGATAAAGGTTTCTGGAAAAACGATCAGCTGCACCCCTTCGACGGCAGCATCAGCGATCGCCGTTAACACCTTTTCAGTGGTGCCATCGCAACTATGAAGCACAGGGCTAATCTGTACTGCTGCCGCTCTGACCGTTTGGGTGTAGTCCATGGTTCTGGATAGGGAGAGAAAAACTATAGGGGCACAAAAGGCATTGCGCCCCTACGAGAAACGCTGATTTACATGGTCCAGGTATCGAGGATGAAGGCCCCTTCTTTACGGTGAACCAGGACAATATCCAACACATCCAACGGATTGATCGGGGTAATGCCAGGAATCAAAGAGGGCTCCCCATGGCCGTAGAGGGCCTGTAGGGCAAAGCGGCAGGCGTAGACCTTGCCGCCTTCTTCCATGATTTTGACCAGTTGGTTGTTCATGGCTAGGTGCCCTGGGAAGGCTTCATCCCCGAGCTTCGGGAAGCCCCGCTGTACCCCTAGGGTGACCCCAGGACCGTAGAGCAACACAGAGGTTTCAAACCCTTTGCGAATTAGGCGAGTGGCTTGAAGTAGATTCACCAAACCAATCGAGCCTTCAAAGGCGACGGTGTGGAAGTTGACTAGGGCTTTTTCACCCGGCTCAGCCTGTACATCGGGAAAGACTTTCTCTTCGTAATCAACAAAAAAGTCCCCAGCCTTATGGGCAGGTGTTGTCACTTCAGGCATTACAAAATCCTCTAAGAAATGGTGAAGGGAACCGTAATCCGACGGCTATTAACAGCACCCTAAAGGGGATATTTTCCGTTTCTTGTATCAACAGTCACAAAAGCCTGGAGTCTGCCACAAAGAACAGGTGACGCTGAATGTCAGGCAGGATTTTGGGCCATTATCTAGGTTTGACCTATCTAAAAAGATAGGGGTGCCCCTGAGGCTATCTGGGGCGTATCTGAATGCGATTTCCTGAATTAAAAGCTATTTTGAGCCTATGTACCTTGATATAACCTGCCTTTAATAGGAGGAGAGAGGGCAGGATTTGAGAACGTCAAATGCCTCACCCTTCATGCCCCTCTCTATAGAATGAGTCCTTGGTTTTTTGTATCCAAAATTACAGGAGTGGGGTTTCTGCCCCCTTAACCTTTTGATTGTTCGGGCTTGAGCACAGCCGCAATTCTTTGATTACCTATGACTACACAGTATTCCGTCATTATTGTCGGTGGCGGTCAGGCGGGGCTGTCGGTGAGCTACTGCCTGAAACAACGGGGAATTGACCATATTATTTTTGAGCGCGATCGCATTGGCCATTCTTGGCGCTCAAAGCGGTGGGACTCCTTTTGCTTGGTGACGCCCAATTGGCAATGTCAACTGCCCGGTTATGCCTATCCCGGCGATGACCCCAACGGGTTTATGCAAAGGGATGAAATTGTGGGCTATATCGAAAGCTACGTGGCTAGCTTTGAGCCCCCCGTCAAAGAGGGGGTCGCGGTCAGTAAGATTCGCCGCCTCGGGAATGGGTTTGAGGTCATAACTTCCATTGGTGCCTTCACTGCCGATCAAGTCGTAATTGCGGTGGGGGGCTATCACACCCCGAAAATCCCCCGATTGGCGGAGCGGTTGCCTGCTGAGATGGTGCAGCTCCACTCTTCCGAGTATCAAAACCCAGAGTCACTCCCCCCAGGGGCGGTGATGGTGGTGGGGACCGGTCAGTCGGGCTGTCAAATTGCTGAAGATCTGCATCTGGCGGGTCGCACGGTACATCTTTGTGTGGGGGGGGCACCGCGATCTCCCCGGCAATATCGCGGTAAGGACGTGGTGGACTGGCTCCATGAACTGGGCTACTACGACATCCCCATCCACGAGCATCCTCAGAAAGAAACGGTGCGCCACAAGACCAATCACTATGTCACCGGGCGGGGTGGCGGTCGCGAAATTGACCTGCGCACCTTTGCTTTAGAAGGGATGCAGCTCCATGGTCGGCTGCGAGAGGTGAGCGATGAGACCCTGCACTTTGGTGATGACCTCAAGCAAAATCTGGATCAGGCGGATGGTGTTGCTGAGAGCATTAAGCGCACCATCGACAAATACATTGAAACCAAGGGCATTGATGCCCCCATTGAACCGCCCTACCAACCGGCTTGGGAGCCAGAAGCGCAAGCGCTGGAGCTGAATTATCGCGACGCCAATATCACCACGGTGATTTGGAGTATCGGCTATGGCACCGACTTTAGCTGGATTGATATCCCGGTCTTTGATGGCAAGGGGTATCCCGGCCATGAGCGGGGCGTGACCCCTGTGCGCGGCCTCTACTTTATTGGTCTTCCCTGGCTCTACACTTGGGGGTCGGGACGATTCTCGGGAGTGGCCCAGGACGCCGAATATTTGGTGGATCACATTGCCGCCAAGCGGATCGCTCAACCCCACTACTCACCCTTTCTAAACGAAGTGGCCATGGGTTCTTAGGGGGTTATCCATTCAATCGAGAGCTTTCTTTGCGATCGCACGCAGTCTTGCAAATAGAGATTGATGAGCGTTTGGTACGGAATATTGTTTTCTGTCGAGAGTTGCTTGAAATAATCAACGACCTCAGCTTCCAGGCGAATGGTCACCTGTTTTTTCAGCTTCTTCGAGTATGGGTTCTGGACAGACTCTGAGAAGTCATATTCGTCTCTCATCTTGAAAATCCTTGATACTGCTGTCTTTCTTGCTTAGTTGCCTTCCGAGCAGAGATAATGCGGATAACTTCATCCCTTTGTCGATAAACGTGACACACCACCAGCAACCTTAGGCGTGCTGTCATTCCCAGCAGAATGTAGCGGTCCTCATTTTGGGAATGGTCTGGATCATGCCTTATTCGAGCATTTTCGTCATAGAAAGCTGTTTGAGCTTCTTCAAAAGAGATGCCATGCTTTTGTTGATTCTGCTCTGCTTTCCGGTCATCCCATTCAAAATCGATTTCATCCATACACCCCTCCTTACATTGTATTTACACCGTAAGAGAATCGTGGGCTGTTAAGGAAGCACCACTGCTTACACCTTTGGGAATTGAATTGGACGGGAGATTGACTTGCAGTTCGATTCGCTAAGTCTTTAAGGTCCAAGGGTCCCAGGCCACAAGAGGTATTGGTGAGAATTTATGAAAAAGCGCTATCCAATCCTGTTGGCCGCACTGGCCCTATTGACCGGTGGTGGCTTGAGTGTGGATTGGCGGTTGCTGAGTCGGGCAGCGACCTACCCTGAGGCCCCGATCACCGCGACCGATTGGTACCAACCGATCGCCCCAGTTCCAGGTAATGCCCCAACGTCGCTACCCGTTGCGACGACCCACGGAATCCCCGACGTGGCCATTCAAACGGTGTCTGACTATGCGGCGACGCGGGAGTCGCGGGCGCTATTGATTCTCCATAAGGGTGAGTTGGTTTGGGAGGAGTACTGGCGCGGCTATACCCAAACCGACACCTTCAACGCCATGTCCATGTCGAAGACGGTGGTGGCTTTGCTGCTGGGCATTGCCATTGACGAAGGCTATATCGGCTCCGTGCAGGATACGGTCGCCACCTATTTGCCGGAATGGGGTGGGGATGAGCGTGCCGCAATCACCCTAGAAGACTTGCTGTATATGCAGTCTGGGCTGAGAAATCGCGATCGCACCGATACCCCCTTCTCTGATTTGGTGCAGATGTATCTGGGCTCTGACGTGGCGGCAACGGCGCTGCAAATTCCTAGTGTGGCGTCCCCTGGCGAAACCTATGACTACAACAATGCCAATACCCAGGTTTTGAGCCTGGTGCTGGAACGGGCGACAGGGCAGTCTTATATCGATTATCTGTCTAGCCGACTCTGGCAGCCCCTCGGGGCCGGGGATGCAGGGGTCTGGCTCGATCGCCCCCAGGGAAAACCCAAGACCTTTTGCTGCTTGTTTGCCACTGCGCGGGACTGGGCTCGGTTGGGGCAGATGATTTTGAATGGGGGGCGGGTTGCAGGTGAGCCGGTGGTTCCGGCGGAATGGCTGACTGAGATGCAAAGGCCCTCTCCGATTGAGCCTACCTATGGCTATCACATCTGGGTCAAGGCCCGAACGGCTGACTACCCCAATGTGTCCCAGCGGGCCAACGCAGCCTTTTTAGCCGAGGACACGCTGTATCTCGACGGTCGGGGTCAACAGCGGGTCTATATCATTCCCTCTCAGGACTTGGTGATTGTGCGCGTTGGTGAAGATCCTGAGGATTGGCATGATGACGTGATTCCCAATACCTTGGTGCAGGCTCTGCAATAGTGCTAAACCGAGATCGCTGCAACTATTCTGCTGCAACTTGCCTGAGGTTCTGGCTAAGGAACCCTAACTGCAATCGGAGATCGCTAGCGGTGCAGGCAATGAAATTTTGTAGCCATTGGAGATCGTGGGTTGGGGGGATTGTTTACCTCTACGGCTTTGAAAATACTGGTGATTTCGGTGCTTTATGCTCGGTTTGGGCATTGCTTTATGCCCAAACCGAATCGCTATAGTTTGGCGGCAGCATTGGTGTGGTAGTCCATCTTGCAAATATTCACCGCATTGAAACTTTTAGAGTAGACCTGTTTAGCACTTTAGAATTTAATGAGGAAACCTACTGTAAACAACGAAGCGAATAACCTTTTAGGTCAGTATCTTCCTAGGATTCACTTTTCTTGGCAGTCAGATTAAACAACGTAGCCAAACTCTCTGCTTTTTTGAACAACTCGTCATAAGTGACTATTTCGACATCTTTTAGTGAGGTTCGATAAAGCTCAAAGGATTTACGTTTTAGTTCATCATCCAATTCTTGGTTTGCATTCCCTACTACCAACACACATCGTGGATTGAATATTTCAAGCCTTTTATCTGAGGTGTTGAGCAATGTACGGATATTAGAAGATAGCTCGCGTCGATAGTCTAGAGTTTGAACTACAGAACCTGATAATTCTGAGGATGGTTTATACACACCTTTCCTGTACTTTGCTCCCAGCAACTTTGTCACTGGAGTCTTAAGTTCCACAAGCAACGCATCGTTAGAGGAATCATTAGCATAAAGATAATCAACGAATTTTGCATCTTGGCGATCTACATTCATGCCTCCGACATAGGCTTTATCTCCAACAAATACTACGGGCACGGAGAATAACTGTGTGAGTACATAAGGGTTATTTTTGAAGAGCTGCTGCCAAAATTCCTCAAGCCCATTAGTAGTGTTGCTATACCATGTTTTCAATACGTCAACCAATCTGCTCGCTGAATGTCCCATCCATACAACTTCCTCAAGATGGTTCTTAAATACACACATGGCTCGACAGCGTTCAGTTGCACGCATTGCCCATGCAGCCTTCCTTGCATCATTATCAGCGATTGCATCTTTGGCGCTGTTGCTGAAAGTAGCCACTAATGAGGCCCAGAATTCTAAGCCAGCTTGATTTTCTCTTAATCG
The DNA here is from genome assembly GCA_050043365.1 of Leptolyngbyaceae cyanobacterium. Taxonomy (GTDB): domain Bacteria; phylum Cyanobacteriota; class Cyanobacteriia; order Phormidesmidales; family Phormidesmidaceae; genus PCC-6406. The sequence continues at coordinate 4,512 of JBHJIP010000051.1, read as the reverse complement.
CCTTATTGCTTCTTCAGAATCCGTTTCATCTTCAAGATTGAGGTCCATGAAGAGTTCAGATTCTTCTAAGATTGCATCCGCGTAACTACTACTTTCCTCAAGAATTTGATCAATATCTCCTGCGGACTTTATATCCTCGACAAAAACTAGCTTCGCAAACCAACCTAGGCCATAGCGAGTAAAATGTGTCGTACCTTTAAGAGGATTTGCGGACATCTGCAACCAGCCTTTTGGAAGAATGAACTGGTCACCTTTTTTGATTTTAATGCCGTGTCCATTGCTTCCAGGCTCTCGCAAATTAATTTTTCGGCCACATTCGCTACACGTACGAACGACGTAAGGACTATTTGTGTCCTTAACATTGACCAGGTCTTTACATGATTTGCAGGACATACGGATTTTTATGCTAGAAAATCAACTATTTATCGAATGTTAAGCATGACACTCGGGTTTGGTCTTGGCGACATTATTTTTGAGTAATGAGTTCCAGTGTCAGAATTCTTGCAGGTCAGATTTAACGAATAAGTTCTGTCTTTGAGATATATATTGTCTATCAATGCTAATCAATATATTTTGTCTCTGATTGGATAGGCTTGTGCCCATAAAACCGGCGCAGGGATTAATCTATGGTTTACGACTTAAGAAGATTCAGATAGTCCATTTTTATCCTGAAATATAAGTGGCAGCATTTATATTCCTTCCAATTGCCAGATTTCAGGAGTAAACAAGAGTCATTATCCTAACATTCCTATATGGGTAATTGAATTGATGGCTCCAGGATGATCATCCCCATATTTCTGAAATGCCCCTAATTATTAATTAGGGGCTAGATATCGTTTGCTTCCACCCAGTCTTTGAGAATTCTTAGGAGGTCTAAGGCCGTTTTGAAAACTTGGCGATTTCGTAGGCAACGGCGATGGGGCGATTGCTACAGCCCAGCATCAGTCAGGTCATACTCCTAAAATCGATCTGAGAGGCTGTTTGAGTCAGGTATAGCGCAAGTCCTACCCCTACTCATCTAACGGTGCCCAGGGAAACTGGTACGGGGTATCGTCGCCAGCGGGCAGGTCGAACAGCACCATCACCGTCGGTGGGTCATGGTCCGGCACCGGCACTTGCAAAATCACCTGGCGGTTGCCTTCGGCACTGATCAGACCCTTGTGGTGCTCGAACTTCACCACCTCTACCGGCGTACCTGAGGGTAGGGTGGCAATCAGTTCATTGGTGTCCTGACGGCAGGCCAATTCATATTGAGCGTCCTGAAGGGTGTAGGGCGTGGTCAGGCCCCCAGTCCAGAAAAAGAGAATATCGGTCCAGCTCTGGGTCTGGTAGGAAAACGGGATGCAAACCTTGTACGTTGAGGTCAATGTCACGGTTTGCCCCACCCAGGGGGCTAAATCTGGATCGGTAGACCGATTTTCGATGCAGCCTCCGAGTACAACTGTTGCCATAAGCAGGGCTATGGTCTGAGATCGGCCCTTGGCTATCGCCCAGTTGCAAACCTGAATCGCTTTGCCCATCCCTAAAAATCCATTCGCTACTCCAGCACTACAACGGGATTAGGCTGAAGTGCCCAAAATTTTGTTGAATGTGATCGGCTCAACGCCCAGCCTTTACCCATAGTCTTTCTGGCGTCGCCAATGCCGCAAGTTTCTCGGCATTGGCACGACATTGGCCTCCGGATCGCAATCTCCAGTTAACCTGAGCAAAATCTCCTGTTGCCTTACGCAATAAACCCTCACAAGGCGTAACTCAAATCGCAAAGTAGGTTTATTTACAAGCCGTTTATGGCATCCAAGGCTCTCTAGAATGGATCCAAAGGCTAAGCTTACACTCCTGTTTCCCCCGACCGAACACCACGGTCGGGGGTTTTGCTAGGCGGGTCTAGGGATAAATTGTTGCGGTTTGAAGTACAGAGTTACTATATGGCGAGTATAAACTCACTACTGAACGCGCTTTTTGTCTGATCACTGTGATGGCCCCTCAACTGTCTGACCTAGAACTCACCCAGCGCATTTTAGACATGGCCAAAACCGGGGTGTATCGAGCGTCCATCCTCGAAGCTCTGCAGCCAGTGGCCACCCAACGTCGAATTCGCAGCGCCATTACCCAAGCCAAGCAGTTTGGCCTCCACTCCGATCGCACCCTCAGAGATAGCGAGCTTGGCACCTATTACCAAGTGGACTTGCGGCGTTATGGGGCCTTCCAAGCAGCGATCGCCGCTGATATCCCCCTCGAAAGTCGAGATATCGCCAGCCAGATCTTGCTCACGACCCAGGTGCTGCGCCGGATGCTGGTGGTGGCGGGGGGCAGCGCGATCGCCCTATTTGCCATCGGCGGGCTCTGTCTTGTGACCGGGCACCTGGCTAGCGGTCGCCTGGCTTGGCTGAGTGCGGTCAGCATTGGCGGCATTTGGGTGTTGCAGAAGGCGCTGGCGCGATCGCTGCTGTAAAACTGCAATGATTCTCAACACACCCTCACTTAACTTAGCCTTAAAGATTCATTTTCTTTGGGAAAAAATCAGGATGTTACGGCTGTTTGAGAACTCTATATCTCCGCCAGAAAAAAAGAGGCAGATTTCTATACTGAGAGAGACATTTAGTCACTGGCCGCTAGGTCAGGGAGGGTAACACCATGAACCATACTTACGAAGCCTTTGTTGACATCAAAGAGTTTGGGGATCAAGTGGGCGTCTTGCCTCGGGTTTATACCGATCGCTACGAAGTTGATGCCCCGTCTAAATTTGATGCTGACAATAGCGCCCTTCTTAAAGCTGAAAACATCCACCCTAAAGCCACTGAATTTAACGTTAGAGTCACCCGCTTGATCCATTGATCTCTTAGGAAAATCGCTTCATCATTTTTCTCAGGATATTTGACATTTAGGCCGCTGACCCTTGGATGGGGTCAGCGGTTTTTTGCTGATGAGCCCCGTTAAGACAGGAGGCTGCATGCTAACGGTGGCGGAGTGATCGCTACGTCTGGCACGTGGCAATCTTTTTGAGCGTGATTCCGTATCCGGCCCCCTATTCACACATCATGATCAACCGGGCTGGGTCCAATCGAATCGGCCAGGGGCTAGGGCGATCGCTCAGTCGATCCCATTTTTCCCGGTAGACCTCAGCCTGCAAATGATAGTCCTGGGGCGATTGGGGCGCACTGTGCAGCTTTAGGTAGAGGGTGACCTTGTGCTGGGTTTCGGTAATCATCGCCAGCCACCCCGGAAAAGTATTTGCACCCTCTAGGGTCTTGGCAAACTGAATGTGGTGGGCGCGAATACCCAGGTGCAAAAGATCAGGAGGAATCGATTCGCTCACCTGGAGCTGACAGCCCCAATCCAAGGCTTCTACGGTGCGATTACCCACCGATCTCGCCCGCGAAAAGTTTTTGCATTCCGTCACCCGCGCCACCGCGTAGCTGGGGGGACGGGTAAAGATAGCTTCTCTGGTGTCCTGCGCCAGAACCTTGCCGTCGGAGAGCACCAGCAGGTTCGGGCAGAGGCGGTAGGCTTCTTCTAGCTTGTGGGTGATGAACAGGGTGACGCCTGGGTAGCGGTGCAAAACTTCTACCAGGCGTTTTTCGATGTGGCTGCGTAGGTAAGTATCGAGGGCCGATAACGGTTCATCCATCAGCAAAATATCGGGCTGGCTGGCCAGGGCGCGGGCCAGGGCCACCCGCTGCTGCTGCCCGCCAGAGAGTTGAGCCGGGTAGCGATCGCCCAGCCCCGACAGATCCATCTGGTCCAGATAATCCCCCACTTGAGCCGCCCGCTGGGACGGGGGCCGCGCCATGCCAAAGGCAATGTTCTGGGCCACGTTCAGGTGGGGGAAGAGGGCATAGTTTTGGAAGACCAGGCCCACCTTGCGATCTCGGCTGGGCAGGTTCACCCCCGCTGCCCTATCGAACAGCACCCGCCCATTCAACACAATGCGCCCTTGGGAAGGGGCTTCTAGCCCCGCAATGCAGCTCAGGGTGAGGCTCTTACCCGAACCCGAGGCCCCCAGCACGCCCAAGGGCGTTGCCCCAGTTTGAAAGTTGACCCGCAGTTGAAAATTGGGGAGCTGGGTCTGAATCTGTACGGTCAAATTGGGCTCAGGCCTTGGGGCAAGGGCGGGCATCTGCTCTCGCCAGGGTTGGGGGGGCTCGACCTGAGGAACGGCAGCGCCCTCAGCAAAGCGCCCCGCGATCGCGGGTTGGCGGGGGTTTTGAGATAGAACCCTTGGCCCGTCACGGTAATCGCCCAAAATAGGGTCCGATCGCCCCAGCGGCGCAAGCCCAAAGCCGCGATCGCTAAATCGCCTGAAATACAGGCCATTAAACCCCCACCGTAGTAGCGCATTGCCCGATGCTTGGGCAGACGGCCCTGCGTGAATGGCGGCCATGATTCCCAAAGAAACCGCTACCATCAGCAGCACCCAAGCAAGGGCCCCGCCGGGAGGGAAGAGAGCGGCAGCGGATGGAGCAGCGAGGAGGGGGGAGGGAGGGAGGCCGGGAGAAGAAACGGGGCCCGCGG
>JBHJIP010000050.1:0-4794 GCA_050043365.1 Leptolyngbyaceae cyanobacterium | reverse complement strand
TAGGGGCAACTTTTGAATAACAACTGGTAACTCGGAAAACTTATTACGGTACAAATCGAGAGATTTGAGATTGGTGAGTTGTCCAATTTCTGGGGGAACTTCACTCAGTTGGTTCGAGCGGAGGTCTAGATGCTGCAGATTGGTGAGTTGGACAATTTCTGGGGGAACTTCACTCAGTTGGTTACCTGGGGGGAATGAAGCATTGATTTTGTGTCTCCAATTTCCCGAAACTTGCAAAGACGTGAGGCTTTTGAGCAAGCCAATTTCCGCTGGCAGGTTTGTAAGCTTATTGCCGACGTAACCATCATCCCCATCCTTAGCCAAGATCAGAGTTTCGAGCTGGGTCAACTGCCCAATCTCTGGCGGCAGTTCCGTCAGGTCATTCCCCGCCAGATCCAGCTCCTTCGCCCCCGTCCGCGCTGCCGCTTCAATCACCGCCAGCAACTCATCTCTAGTCATCACCACCACTCCTCACCACCATTTCCCGCCATTGTGGCAAAGCCAACCCCCACATTGCCTGGAGATAGGCTTGCAGTACGGTTTGCCGTAGTGCAAGCAAATAGGGCCAAGCAGCAGGTAGAGTTTGTGAATTCACGTCAAGCCACTGGAAACAGTCTCTGCTATGGTCGTGGTTAAGACCCTATATTTGTTGACTGAACGCCCTGTAATCCCCATAGAGCCGTAGGCAAAACTGTCTGCGCAAAAACAGTCGATGTATCGAAAAAAGCTTGGCCGAATTCAGATCTGCCGGAATGTTATCTGTCTAATACTCGGGAGTCTTATACTGCTGATCGGTATTGCAGAGGCCCGTTACGCCTATCAAACGGATGATGCTCAACCCGATTCCATTCTCAAACGTTTGGCTTTGTACGGGATCTTCTTAGAAGCAAATCGCCCATAAAGCGCAAATTATCCAAAACAAAAAAAGGAGCCGGTCCTTACAAAGACCGGCTCCTTTTTTTGAAGATCTAAAACTCAGGCAGATAAACAGCCAATAGGGGTTTAGCTTAGATCCCCAACAACGCTCTCTAGGGGATGGAGATTATCCGGATCCACATAGTGACAAGTGGCTTCATCAATGCAGATGAGTGCCCAACCAGACTGCTCAATACCAACCAGTTCATAGTCAGCATCTTGAACAAAAAACCCTTTATGATTGCGGGTTTCTGGCTTGACTTTCACATTGTGCATGTCCATGGATCCGGCTCCGTAAAGTTGGCTCAGTAGACTTAATAAGTTAAGTAAACCTTATTGGTTTGTAGAAAAGAGCTTATCATCCAAACTCTATGCTTATCATTAAGTTATCTCACTGCCTATAGGGTTATTTACGATCCCTGATGGTTAAGCGTAGTGATTCCCTGCATTCAGAGAAAAGGCCGCAAACCCCATAAATTAAGCGCATCTGGATTTCCAGATGCGCTTTCTGAGAGATAAAAGCTGCTTCGATTCAATTCACAAAACTTTTTCTCAAAATATTACAGGACAGCAATTTTCAACCTGGATTTGGGAGGTCAAAAATCCCGAAAACCCTATCCAGTAAAGAGCCACTGCTGGACTCGGCTCAGGCTTTTCCAATTGGGTTTCCGGCTTAACCCTTCTTTAATACTGGCCTGGGTTTCATTCCGCAGTTCAGCGGATGCAGCCAAGACTTGGGCCGCCATGTCAATGTGCTCCCGCACGCCTTTCTTGCCAGTTTCTAGGAGGGCGACAGCCAAATTCACCCGAGCTTGAGGATCTTGAGGGTTGAGCTTAACGGCTCGCTGCGCGGTTTTGTAAGCTGCGTTCGGTCGATCTTCTAGGAGATACAGCCAGGCTAAGCAGGTAAAGGCTGGACCCACCTTGGGGGCACGATCGCACACTTCCTGAAATAAAGGGATCAGGTCACTAATCGGATCTCCGGCCTGGTATCGCTCTAGGCCTTGCTCAAATAGAGCTTCCACATCTTGGGTCATGGCTGCAGTTCTTATCTCACCGTGATACAGACTACAGCAGGCCCAGACCTTGGAAAAGTCTAGACCTGCTGTAGGAAGAAATCGTTGGTTTTGGCTGCTTCGCAAAGCGCCTCAATTCATTTTGAGGGACTGCAGCGTGCTTATGAAAGCTTAGGTGCCAAAGGACTTGCCGCATCCACAGGTTTGGGCCGCATTGGGGTTGGTGAACTGGAAGCCACCCCCAATTAAGGCATTGCTGTAGTCCAGGACTAAACCGTAGAGGTAAAGCAGGCTTTTGCGATCGCAGACCACCTTAAAGCCGTCATAGTCATAGACTTCGTCATGTTCACCAATGGTGCTGGGATCGGCAAAATCCATCATGTAGGACATGCCTGAGCAGCCCCCTTGGCGAACTCCGACGCGCAGGCAAAGCGCTTTGCCCCCTTGGCTTTCTTTCAACATGCGGACATGCTCGAAAGCCGCCTCCGTCATTTGAATGCCTTTTTGATCTTGAGCTGTTTGTGTCATCACCGTTTCGCTATTGCCAGCGCGTTCAGGAAAGAACTAAGGCTACAGTCCAAGGCTGCCGCGCCTGTTATGTGCCCAGTTTAGCGTAGGGCTTTGCAAACAAGAGGTAACTCAGCTATTGGCAGGCGATCTTCGATCTGCTCGATTAAAACGTCGTACCTTTTGAGCAGACCAGGGAGGATGGCGCAATGCTTTCCAGGTCGGTCTTTAGCAACCGCTTCAATAAGCTAATATTGCCGGGGTCAGAAAGCCCTCGACACGCTTTAAGGCTAAAAGCCTTTATCCATAGGCTTTCTGACGTCGCCAATGCCGCAAGCTTTGCGGCATTGGCTATAAAAGGAACATAGCTGCCCTATGGCAAGACTCAGAATTACATTGGGGTTAGCTGCTAGGTCTCGCATAATGATGTCGATTGAAATTCACAATGAGTTTTATGGGGACCGCTATAGGTATTGAGCGATAGTTCCCATCAAGGTTTCGGGCGAAAAGGGCTTGGTCACATAGTCATTTGCCCCAGCGGCCAGACCAACTTGACGATGCTCGGTTCCGGCCATGGCAGTTACAAACACAATCGGCCCAGTAAACCCGTTGGCTCTCAACTGGCGACAAATATCGACGCCGCTTTGTCCTGGGAGTTGCCAATCTAGCAAAATTAAGTTGGGGGTGAGGGTCTCAAATTCAGCCAGGGCCGCCTCCCCTGTGGGGCGCGTACTGACGTCATAACCGGCCTCCGCGAGGTCCCAGCCGATTAAGCGGGCATGGGGCAGGTAATCTTCGACCAGCAGAATCCGTCGCATGGGTCATCACCAGAAACACAGTCACGTCTCTAGGATGAGCGCGGGGGCTGAAGCCGAGCTGATGGCAATCTGAGAAAAGCTTTAGAGAATTTCCAAGATAGAACCCCCAGCCCTATTAAGACAGGACTGGGGGTTCTCACTGGCGTTTGGCTATTAGGCAAGCCGCTACAGCTGATCGAGCTGAGTTTTAAGCTCTTCTAACTCAGCATCCACGGCTGCATCCTGAGGAGCTGCAACCGGCGTATCGCCTTCTGGCAGTGCAGCTTGATCGACAGAGCCCCCGGCCAGTTGAGCCTTCATGGCGGCTAGCTCGTCATCTACGTCGCCACCGGCTTCCAGGGCGGCAAACTGGCTTTCTAAGTCCGCTCCAGCCAGTTCCCCAGCCGCCTGGGACTTGGCTTCCATCATCAGCACCTTTTCTTCCATGCGCTCAAAAGCACTCATGGCGCTGTTGGTATTCATCTGCCCCATGGTGCTCTGGAGCTGCTCATTGGCTTTGGCGGCACTGGCCCGAGCCTTGAGCATGTCTTTCTTGGTCTTGGCTTCAGAGATCTTGCTCTCTAGGCCAATCAAGCTTTTCTTAAGTTGATCAACCTGGTTCTTCTGGCCATCAAGCTGGGTTTTGAGGGCGGCGGCGGTCTCAGCTTGAGACTTTTTGCGGGTCAGGGCCTCGCGGGCCATGTCTTCATTACCCTTTTGCAGGGCCAACTGGGCGCGCTGTTGCCAGGTATTGGCTTCGGATTGGGCTTTGTTGTGCTGCTGCTCAACCCGCTTTTGGGAGGCGATCGCCTTGGCCACCGCTTGGCGCATCTGCACCAGGTCTTCCTGCATATCGATGATGGCCTGATCCAAGATCTTTTCAGGATCTTCAGCGGCACTGACAGCGGCGTTTAGGTTAGAGCGGACGACTCGACTAACGCGATCAAACAACCCCATGGCTCTGCTATTCCTTCCAAATGTTGTGTGTATTGTGGAGGCTGCCCTCCGGAGGGATTTTTAGACGATGGGTTTAGGGGTCTATTCCACTCCCGATCATCTACGGACGAGATGCCCACACCTTATCTCTGAATCCATCATTTAGACCCAGTTTCCTTAATCCTAAGGATAAATATATGGATTTGTTTTCAGTCTTAACACATGACTTAGAACAGCGGCCCTGATCAGGACTGGGTTAAGTCATCCAGCTCTGTGGGGTTCCATTTCAGCACCGAGGCGTTGACCCCCTGCTCTTGCTTGCGCTTAGCATCGGCCTCAAACCAGGCAATGATTTGCTGAGATGTCAACTCGCCGATGGGGGTGTCTAGATCTTGGGCGATCGCTTTTAAGAGCTTGGCGGTAGAAAGGGTGAGGCGGGTTAAAAATTTTTCTGGGGTGGTCATCAAGGCTTTATCCACCTCGGCTGACTCTTCTGGGGTCAAAAACTGCAGGGATTGGTCCAACATGGCAGGGAAGCTGGGTCTGCTTTAGACATGCTGCCACAGGGGGGTGGGGGGTGGACGGAGTAAGGGGGTGGACGGGGCGGGGGGGTGGGAGTAGGG
>JBHJIP010000049.1:0-9713 GCA_050043365.1 Leptolyngbyaceae cyanobacterium | reverse complement strand
TTAACTTAAGGTTCTCATTTCGGGACTAGCGAGTAAAAGATGGTAGCTGTGGTCTTGAGCTTGGTCTACCGCCAAATTAATGGCCTCAGCGAACTGCTACGGGTCACTGGAAGGATTGCTGTGGGTTGAGCCCCTATTGGTCAGCAACAGCGGCTTAGATAAACGATTTTGTAAAATACCCGCCGCCCTGTTCACTCAACTGTTGAGTCAAGTCCAACAGCAGTTGGCCACTCGACCTAGCGGTGCAGAGCTATCAGAGCCATGGCAAGCTTTGCAGCAGCGATTTAGTGCTATTTGGATTGCCGATGGCTCAACGCTTGCGGCCAGGTGGCGATTGCGTTGCGGCAACCGTTGGAGCGAATTTCGATGGAAATGGTGTTTCGGGGACTGTACACAGTCGAGCCCGCTTAAGGGACGACACGACTGAGTTGATTGACTGCTATCAGCAGCATGCCAAGCTGTTGGGGTTAGTGAAGGCGAGGCGCAAACGGCAGCGGCAAAAGGACGCACTATGGACTGAAATTGGGGGGATGTCCCAGGATGTTGCCACGCTATCTCAACTTGAGATCCTTAAGTTGACGACAATGGTCTTGTGCCCCTTTTTTTGTGACGACAACAGTGTTTTTCACGAAGGGTGTCGGGTGCACTGTTTGCGATCAATGAATTCTCTCCCGAAACCCCCAACCACAATTTGAAGTCATTAATACCCTCTCAGCAAATGAGAGGGCACCACGTCCGAAACGCCAATCAGGTCTGCATCACACCCTGACGTTTCAACAACGGGCGGTTTTATCTATGGCATTTTCTTTTGGGTCATCATCGCTGCGAGGGGCCGAGCGATTTTGGTGGCGTCTATTTGTGGGTTGTTTAACTGGCCTAGCCTTAACGGCGCTTCTCCATTGGCCCTTAGCCGTACCGGCCTCGGCCTCCATTAATCAGGCCACAGTGATTGAGATTTTGGATGGCAGTCAGGTCTATATCCAAAATCAGCAGGCGCGAGTGAATAGCGTAGCGCAGCGCCAGCAGCGGGTTCATACGGCTGCATCGCGGGCCTCACTCAGGTTTAACACGGGCGCGATCGCCCGCCTGTCATCCAATTCCAGCTTGACGGTGGGCCAATGCGCCCATGTCCAGCAGGGTACCTTACTGGTGAATGGGGCGTTAAACGGCTGCACCAATACCAGCGTGGCTGGCGTGCGGGGCACCCTCTATACAGTCACCGTCACAGAAGACGGTGCTGACGTCATTGAGGTGTTTGAAGGCACAGTCGAGGTCAGTCCTCGTGAAGATGAGGAGGTGGCGGCCTTTTCGAAAGCAAATCAGACCCAGCTTGTTGCCGCTGGCCATAGTTCTGCCCCCGTAACGGTCTCTGCAGGGCAGCGCTGGTCTACGGCTCCAGATACTGAAGATGCTGCCGTTGAGCTGCTCACCCCAGAGGATTTTGAAGCATTGCTGCTGGGGCCTTTAGTGGCTGATTTCGTGGAAGAACTGCCCGGTTTTGATGCCCTGCAAGCGAGCTTTGAGACCCTTTTCCCCGACATTCCATTCCCAGGAGTAACGTCGGTGCCAACGCCCACTATCCCGACGCCCTCCATTCCCGGTCCCTTTTCCTTCTAATCCCATGGGTCGTTTTAATTTCTGGCGGCGTTCTGCCCCATCCGGCCAGTCTGCTTTATCTGGCCTGGGGCAAAAGTCCCAAATCCATCAAGTGGGGCGACGGGTACCGATTTGGAGCCACGGCTTGATGGGGCTGTGGGTGGCGCTCGGGGCCTGCGCGATCGCCCTGCAATTTCCCTGGGCGCAGCGCTTAGAGGGGCAGGCCCAGACGATTTTGTTGCGGCTACGAGGCCCGGTCACGCCCCCCGACTCGATTGTGATTCTCGCCATTGATGAGGAGTCCTTTGCCCAGGGCGAGTTTTACCAATCTGATCCTGAGCAGTTCAGCCATTTAGAGCCTTTGCAGGCTTGGCCCTGGCAACGCTCGGCCTACGCGATCGCCATTGAAAAACTCATGGACGCGGGAGCCCAAGCGGTAGCGCTGGATATCTTGCTGGTGGATCCAAGCGTCTATGGCTGGGAGGATGACGACCGCCTGCAAGCGGTACTGAATGAATACGGCGATCGCGTGGTGCTGGCCACCTCCTATGACCGGGCGGTAACGGCAGCGGGGGTGCTCACCCAGCAGTTGCAGCCCCTTTATGATCCAGCCAGCTTTAACCTGGGCTTTATCAATGTGCCGGTGGATGTGGATCAGCGCATTCGTCATTTGCCCGATGCGACTTTAGCAAACCTGGCCCAAGCGGCAGGGCAAACCACCGAGCCGATTTCCTTTGCAGCGGCTACCCTGAACGCCGCCGGGATACCGTTCCCTGAGCCAAAGGGCAATCAAATCCATTTCTATGGTCCAGCCAATACTTTTCCCCAGGTGTCGTTTTGGAATGTTTTAGAGTCCGACAACTGGGAGATTCATCTGGCCAATGGCACCTTTCAAGACAAGCTGGTGTTGATTGGTCCCACCGCCCCCTCCCTGCAAGACATTAAGCTTACCCCCACCTCAGAAGCGATGCCCGGGGTCGAACTTCACGGCCATACCGTGGCCACCCTGATGGAAGATCGGGCGATCGCGCCCCTGCTCCCACCGGGTCCTGGCCAGGGGGTTGCCATTGGCATCGTCCTCGGGGGGATCGCCCTCGGGCTGGGCTATGGCATGACTCGTCCCCTAATCCGACCCTTGGGGTTTGCGGGGGCGGCGCTACTCTGGGGCGGCATGGCCTACGGGCTACTTGTTCAGGCCGACATCCAAATTCCGGTGACGATTCCCATGGCGGTTTTAGGGATGGGCGGCATGGGCTACACCGCCGCTGGGGCACTGCGCGATCGCATGGAGCAGCAATTGGTGCGCCGCACCCTAGAGCGCTACGTGTCACCGCCGGTGGTGGCCGAAATTTTGGATCAGCCCAGGGACTACAACCACCTGATTGGAGGCAAGCGGCTCCCGGCAGCGGTGCTGTTTTCTGATATTCGCGGCTTTAGCAATCTTTCCTTCCATTTGCCTGCAGAGCAGTTGGTCAACCTGCTCAATACCTACTTAGATGCCATGGTGAAGGCGATTTTAGCCCACCGAGGCACCATCGATAAATTCATTGGGGATGCGGTGATGGCAGAGTTTGGCTCTCCCGTATCCCAAGGGGCCAAAGCCGATATGCTCAACGCCATTCGGGCGGGGCTGGCGATGCGGCGATCGCTCACCCATCTGCGAGAAAAACTCAAGGCGGCTGGCAATCCGCCCCTCTTCCACGGCATCGGCATCAGCTATGGCGACGTGATTGCGGGCAACATTGGCTCTGAACAGCGGATGGAATATACCGTCATCGGCGACACGGTCAACGTCGCCAGCCGCATTGAGAGCCTAACGAAACGCCTGGGGACAGATTTTCTGATCACCGTGGCGGCCTATGAATTGGTTCAAAATGACATTCAGGTAATCGATATGGGCTGTCATCGCTTGGCCGGACGAGAAGCGGAAGAAACCCAGGTCTACAGCGTTGTGGGCTTTGACGACGGGGATCAACAGCTCTATGAGCAGGTGCATACTGACCTGCGGCAACATTTGGGCTTTACAGCGTCCGTCGTGCCGACATCAGAACCGGTTTCATAAGCTGCCAAGGCTACTGCCGCGTGTGGGTCGCCAGGAACTGATAGCCTTCTATTGAAAATTGAAAGTATTCTCCACTTAGGCCTTTCCATATGGGCATATTTGACGAACAAGCGTCTTAGAACAAGTCGTAATCGACGCGATCTGCAGTTTCATTACCATCAATCAGCCGCTTAAAGTAATCGACTAGCGTCTCCTTACCGGTCTCAGGGGTGGCATCCGCATCGTAAAGTCCCGTCTCGGGATTGAGCACCAGCATTGATTCCGTTGCATAGTAGAGCCCGATCCGCGCCAACTCCGCCTTGGGCGTTACCGGTGGAATAATTTTGGCAAGCCCATCCATCAGCTTGACTGCCCCGCCCATGATCCCAAGCGGTAGGCTGGTGAATTTCGGCTCACGGCCCAGCAATTTGAATAGGGCTTCTCCCTGCTCTCGGGCGGTGAGTGCAGGACCCGGCCCACCAATCGGCAGAATTTTGTTCTGTAAGGATTCATCCTCTAGGCAATCTGCGAGATACGCTGCCAAATCGTCATCGCTGATTGGTTTACAGGCAGTCAATTTGCCATCACCAAAAAGTAAAAAAGACTTGCCGTTCTTGACCCGCTCCACCTGCCCAGACAGGGATTTAAAGAAGGCGGTGGGTCGGACAATGGAATAGGTCAACCCTGATTCCATCAGGACTTTCTCGAATGCCAGCTTGGCCTGCTGAAACACCAGCAGCGGCTTTTGCACGCAGATGGCTGACAACAACACCATCTGCTTGACTCCAGATTCCTTTGCCAGGGAGAGAACGCTCACATGGGCCTGATGGTCGATCGCCCAGGCATCGTCAGGTTCCCCGGTTCGCGAGGCCATGCATGACACCACCGCATCGAATGAATGATCACGGAAAACTTGCTCAGCCAGGAACACTGGATCGGTCACGGAACCGAAGATGACCTGGGTCCCAAGCAAAAGCTGACCGGTTTTCGCTTGGGTTAACTTGCCGCCAGAACCGGCTTTGGGCCGAGCGATGCAGACCACCTCGTGGCCGCGCCCCACCAACGCTGCAACCGTGGCCCGCCCAATCGTGCCGGTGCCGCCGAGCATTAAAATGCGGCGTGTCCCTGGCCTGCTGGCATCCGTTGGCTGTTCTTGAGACTCATAGCCGCGGCCTTCCATTCGTCACTCCTAACGTTCTCGCGTCAGGCCTGTTTCGACGCTAGGGCCAGCCCCGTCGTCATTGCCCTAGCTGTCAGTTTAGGACCAGTCGTTACGGGTTGATAGTCTTTGCCCTAGCACTCGATAATTCGCACGCTTTGAGCAAACTTTGGAGCCGTTGCCTCAGGTATAGTGACGTCCTGAATCATGAACCATCAAAATCATTCTCTAAGAGTAATGTTGATCAGACGCCTAGATTCGGTGTAGTCAAAGCGAACGAGTCCTGTAAAAAATAGGTTAGGGCTAATCTGCAAAAGGTCTCGTAATCAGAATAAGATGCCATGACTCAATCCACGCCTTGGAGCGATCGCCATCAGGGTAAGGACATCTTGAGGCAGAAGATTTGGGATCGCCTCAAAACCCACCAGGCGGCCCTAGGGGAACCTTGGGGGCACATTCCTAATTTTGTCGGGGCTGAGCAGGCCGCCTTGAACTTGGCCCAACTGCCCCAGTGGCAGCAGGCTGAGGTGATCAAATGTAACCCCGACCAACCTCAGGCCCCTGTGCGCCAGCAGGCCCTTGCAGCGGGTAAATGCCTTTATATGGCAGTGCCTCGACTCACAGAAGCCCACTGCTTCGTGGCCCTGACCCGTGAAACCCTGGATAAAAAAGGAATTTCCTTAGCAGAAGGAGCCACTAAAGCGCAAATTTTAACCCACGGCACCCCAGTCCGATTTGACGCCATGCGGGCCATTGACTTGGTCGTGGTGGGGTGCGTCGCGGTTACATCCAGCGGCGGGCGCACTGGCAAAGGGGCTGGGTTCGCAGATTTGGAGTTGGCTTTATTACAGGAACACCAGCTCATATCGGCTCAAACCACCATCGTCACGACCGTACACGACCTGCAGGTGGTTCCCTCTGAGCAGTTGCCCATGCAACCCCATGACTGGCCCTTGGATTGGATTGCAACACCGACTCAAGTATTCGCAACCCCAACCCCCTACGCTCGACCTCAAGGAATAAACTTGCAGCAGCTTCAAAAGGATCAGCGCCAGCAGATTCCGGCCCTGCGCGCTTATTTAGACCCAACACCTTTAGACAAGACATCCACTGCCTAGATGTGTAGGTAGGCAATGCCAACGGCCTGTTCTGGACGTTTTCAAGCCCCGGTGATGATTCCATCTATACCCATCCAAACGATGATAATGAGGGCCTATTCTGCGAACAACTCAGGCCAGACGTTAGAATGAAGCTCAGTAAATTTGTAAGACGAACAATGGCACCGGCTAAGCTTGTGCTAGCGATTGCTTTGGAAAGCGGTTAATGGCGCTATAGTGGTATCTGGATTAGGTATCGGTGGCTGAGTCTTCGCTGGTTTATTAGGAACGCTTTCGTGTTTTCTGGTCCGTAAGCTTACCTCCGTATTCCAAATCTCTACAAATTACGATGACTTAATGAGGTAAGCCATGACGGTTTATGTAGGGAACCTTTCCTACAGTGCAACTGAAGACGACCTAACCGAAGTCTTCAAGGAATATGGTGCTATCAAGCGGATTCAAGTCCCCGTTGACCGCGAGACGGGCCGTATGCGCGGTTTTGCATTTGTAGAAATGGCGGAAGAAGCCCACGAGGATGCTGCTATTGAGGATCTTGATGGCGCTGAATGGATGGGCCGCACCCTAAAGGTAAATAACGCTCGCCCTCGTACCGAGCGCAAGCCTTCAGGTGCTGGCGGCGGTAGGGGCGGTGGCGGCGGCGGTCGCTACTAGAGGGCTAAGATCTCTTATCCTGAAAATCCCAGACCGTTTGCGGGGCGGGGGATGTACCCTACCCCGCTTTTTCAACCTTATTTGTACACAATCACAATAGGAGGCAATTGCATGGCCCAAGTGGTCTTAGGTGAAAACGAACAGCTCGAATCGGCTTTACGACGATTTAAGCGTAAGGTTTCCAGTGCCGGTATCTTTGCCGACATGAAGAAGAACCGTCATTTTGAAACGCCCGCTGAAAAGCGCAAGCGTAAAGAAATTGCTCGCCACCGACAAAAGCGCCGGTTCCGCCGCCGCCAGTCTTAGGTTGGTTTAACGTTTGAGGCTAACGCATCATCTGGTTCAGCTCATCACAAATCTCCCGGTAGGCCTGCATTGGGTTAGGGGCTTGGGTGATGGGCCGACCGATGACGAGGTAGTCTGCGCCTGCTTGTATGGCCTGGTTGGGCGTCATCACCCGTTTTTGATCGTTTGTCTGGCTCTTTTTGGGTCGCACACCAGGGCAAACCAGTAAGAGATCATCCCCGCAACTGCTGCGTAATTGCTGGGCTTCCTGGGGTGAACAGACGACCCCTGACAATCCGCTTTCTTGAGCTAGCAGGGCCAGTTGTAGGGCGTAATCCGTTAGCTCTAGAGGAACTTTAAGTTCGAAAGCCAGCGATCGCCCTTGGATGCTGGTTAATACCGTTACGGCAATGATTCTGGGGGGTGGCAGATTCTCTGCGGCGGCACTGGCCTGCGCGGCCTCTTGTGCAGCAATCAGAGCTGCTTTACCCGCAGTGGCATGGACGGTGAGTAAATCTACGCCATAGCGACCGGCAGCGCGACCGGCCCCTGCCATGGTGTTGGGAATGTCGTGCAGCTTTAGATCCAGAAAAATCCGCTTTTGACGGGTCTTGAGGGCATCCAGAATGCGGGGACCGCTACTCACAAACAGCTCTACGCCCACCTTCCAGAAGGTTACTTCGGGGAGCTGATCGACTAAAGCCAGCGCCTCGGCTTCGGTCGATACATCCAGTGGCACAATAATGTGATCTTGGGGCGTCATGGGCAGATTGTCCAAAGGGTCGAAGTTCCTGGAATGTTAGGGGCGCAAGCCTTGCGCCCTATCAGTGAGATCCTTGATTTTCCGGCAATTTTCTCAACCTACGAGGCGGACGAATTTCTTTTTGCCCACCTGCAGCACCTTGCCGACCAATTCTGCAGGGGTCTCAAAGGTGAGGTTGGGATCGGAGATGCGATCGCCCTCTAGCTTGACGGCACCCCCCTTAATTTGCCGCCTTGCATCGCTACTGCTCGGGCAGAGGGGAGTTGCGCCCAGGAGGTAAAACACCTTTGCTGGGAAGTTGACGGTGGCTAAAGAGAATTCAGGTACGGCTTCGGCTTCGCCGCCGCCTTGCACCAAATTGATCGCGTCTTGCTGGGCTTGTTGCGCTGCAGTCTTTCCGTGGAATTGGCGGGTGATTTCTAGGGCCAACGCCTTTTGGCGATCGCGGGGGTTCTCCGGCAAGTTATCTAGTGGGAGGCGAGTCAATAGCTCAAAGTATTGCGTCACCATGTGATCCGGCACCTTCTCCAACTTGGAGTACATGGTGAGCGGGTCCTCTTGTAGACCCACATAATTACCCAAAGATTTCGACATTTTCTGCGTGCCATCGGTGCCCAGCAACAGCGGCATCAATAGGCCAAACTGGGGTTCTAGGCCAAAGTGACGCTGCAGATCGCGCCCCACGGCAATGTTGAATTTTTGATCGGTTCCGCCGAGCTCGACATCGGCTCTCACGGCGACAGAGTCATAGCCCTGCATCAGCGGGTAAAAGAATTCATGTAAAAAGACCGGGGTGCCTTTTTCATAGCGCTCGGCAAATCCTTCTTTGGCCAGCATTTGCCCAACGGTCATGGTGGCAAACAGCTCCAAAATCTTGCCGAGATCGAGGTCTTTGAGCCACTCCGAGTTGTAGCGAATCTCCAATCGCCCTGGGGTGTCAAAATCTAGAATCGGGCGCACCTGGTCTAAATAGTTTTGAGCATTGGCTTTGACCTCAGCTTCGGTCAACTGCTTTCGCACCTCAGACTTGCCGGTGGGGTCGCCGATACGGGCGGTAAAGTCGCCGATAATCAGCACTGCCGTATGGCCCGCATCCTGAAAGGCCCGGAGCTTACGCACCAGAATGCTGTGGCCCACGTGAATTTCTGCGCCCGTAGGATCGATGCCCAGCTTGATGCGTAAGGGGCGATCGCTGGTTTTCAGCCGTGCCAGTAGGTTTTGTTGGGGCTCATGGCCGTCCTGATCAGGAAAAACCTCCGTTACGCCCCGGTAAATCCATTCAAATTCGTCAGGCATAGGCACCATGGCTCAGATTAAAAGGTAATTGCGGTCAAACAAGTTGAGTAGAACAGCGATTTAAAGTGGCAGAGTCTCGATGAGTCGCTTATTCTAAGGCTGTCATCCATTCAAACTCGGTTACCCATGATGGAACGCTGCAGCCCCTAGCAATATATAGGAGGATGGGCGCAGCAGGGCCTATCCAGCAAGCTTTGCGCTACTTATTGATGACTCGCCTTAGTGCGAATTGGGGTAACGTTCCCCTTTACGTGGGCTACGTTGGCAAAACTCAGACCCTATAATTGCAAGACCATTAGCACTCAGCCCATCCTGCGTTCCCCTATATCCCCATAAAACCCAGTGTCTTCCAACACGATTCCCCAACGGCGTTCGCGCCGGTCTCAATCTTCTCCGGGTGTGATCCAGTACATTCAGGATGTGGGTCAAGTCACGGTGGCTACGCTGCTGGGGACGACGATGCTGGTCAGTTCTATTGCCGCTGGCGGATTGGTTGGTCTCGCCATTAGCTTTCGCAACTTGCCCGATGTGCGGGTATTGCGCAACTACCTCCCCAGCGAAACCAGCTACATCTTCGACATCAACGGCACCCTCCTCTATAGCCTCCACGATGAAGCCAATCGGGATGTAGTGGATCTAGACGATATTTCCCCCAACCTGAAGCGGGCAGTGCTGGCGATTGAGGACTGCTATTTCTACTCCCATCAGGGGAGTAACCCCTCCAGTGTGGGGCGAGCCTTGCTAGCAATCTTCCAGTCAGGCTCCACCGTAGAAGGGGGTTCTTCGATCTCCTTGCAGTTGGTG
>JBHJIP010000048.1:0-11962 GCA_050043365.1 Leptolyngbyaceae cyanobacterium | reverse complement strand
GCTGCTGCTGTATACCCTGTCAATGCTGTCGTTTTGGCAAGCCACCACCCCGGCCATGTTTCTGATTGCGGGCCTGATTCAGGGAGGCGCGGCAGGTACGCGATCAAGTGCCCGCTCGGTTGGGCACTTTTCCAGAGCAGTCGATCTCCGTAATTGCCCCCCACCGTACCACTCGCTCGACCAATGCGTTAACCACACACCAACTCGGGATTTATCAATGGCAGGTGCTGTCACTGCGCACCGGTGCGCCCTTGTGTCTGTTCTGGTGCCAGCGCCAACAGCGACTCCCGGCCCAGGCAACGGTTTATCCCCAGGTATTTTCTCTGAGTCATTGCCCCTTAATTGATCAGGGGGTGCCTAATTTGGGGCACCGCTGGCACCACCATCAAACCCCTGAACAGGCTACCGAAGGACTAACCCGCGCCCTCCGTCCCTACCGATGGGGCGATCCAACGCGGCTGATTCATTGGCGCAGCAGTGCCCGCCACGGGGCGCTAAGGGTAAGGGAACTGGAGCAATTGACCGCTGACAAACAGGTCTTGCTGGCCCTAGATACCCGACCCGTTTGGACAGATCGTGACTTTGAACAAGCGGTAAGCGCGATCGCCACCCTCTACTTATATGCGCTGAAAAAGCAGCTTACGGTATCCCTGTGGATGGCCAACACCCCCATGCTGGAAGAGAAACATCAGATTCTAACCGCGTTAGCCGCGATCATGCCGACAGAGGCCGCATCGCACGTTCTGTTGCCCCGGCGACCCTTAATTTGGCTGAGTCCTGATGGGGGGGCTTTAACGCAGCGATGGTCGAAGACCGCTCCTCAGGGAGCATCGCCCCAAGATACTTGGCTACGGTGGCCACCGCAGCCAGGCGCGCCCAATTCGCCGCCCCCGTCATTGCAATCCATCCTGACGATCGAAGTTGATCAACCATTAGCGCCCCAGCTACAAGCCGAGCCAAACCTTAAATTAACCCAGTCTTAATAGTTCCTCGAAAACAGCGACATTGTTTGCCTGCCAAGGACTTCAAGCTCAGACTGCACCCAAGTTTCACCACTGAGAGGTGACGTGCTCCTGCAGGGTTGGGTCGGGCGCTGCCCTGTTCAGTTAGTTTTCTGCCTTAAGTGCATGACGCGCCCCTGTATAGTTGGGTCGGGCACGGTTTTGTTCATCCAGTCGGTTTTCCGTCGTCAAATTGAGCGCGCGCCCTAGTATTAAAGTCGAGAACGAAATTCACCCCGTCTGATTGGCACGTCCATGACAGAGTTCAACTGGTTTAAGCGCAGCCACGATACCCCAGCCTCTCCTGAAGAAGGGGGCAAACCGGCTGAGACCCAAGCCGATACCAGCGCGGCGACTCCAGCCAGTCCAGAAGATTATCTCGCCTGGGCAAAGGCCGCCTATCAAAATATTCAGCAGCAGGCTGAGGCCAAGTCGGAGAGCGAGGTTGAGGCCGAGGCGGAGCCTGAAGTCGAAACCGAGGATGCAAGCACCGAAGCAACTGGCGAGGGTGATGCGACCGGTGAAGCGCCAGTTTCCGAACCCCCTGAGACGACATCCGTCGAATCATTAGGCGTGAACGCTGAGGTCACTGATGGGGAGACTGAACCTGCAGCCGCGATCGAGCCAAATCCCGAAGCCGAACCCGTCGCCGCCACAGGACCGGCTTGGCTGCAGGCCAGTGCTGAGCGCCAAGCCCGCTTAGAGCAACTGCAAGAGACAGCCATCGTAGAACCGGAGCCGGAGCCCGGTGCGACCCAAACGACGGCTCCTGTCCTACCCGATATCGACTTTGACGAAGCCTTTCTCTGGTCGGCAGAAGTGCTGGCCGGGCAGGGGCGTCTGGCTGAAGATATCTCCCTCGAAGAAATCACTTGGCTGAATCGCCTCCGTCAGGGCCTCGACAAAACCCGCCGGGGGCTGATCAATAAGCTCAAAGCCATCGTCGGGCAGGGGCCGCTCAACGATGAGGCGGTGATGGAAATTGAGGCACTGCTGCTGCAGGCTGACGTAGGCGTGGAAGCCACCGACACGATCATTTCTGCCCTGCAAGCGCGACTGCAGGAAGAGACCCTGCCCCCAGAACAGGCGATCGCCTATCTCAAGAGCCTGCTGCGAGACATGCTGGATCGCCCCCTGGGAGAGGCCCATAACCTTACCTTTGTGCCTGATAAAGACACCTTAAATGTGTGGCTGATGGTGGGGGTGAATGGAGCCGGTAAAACCACCACCATTGGTAAGTTGACCCACATCGCTAAAAAGTCGGGCTACAACTGCCTGATTGCGGCGGCAGACACCTTCCGGGCAGCGGCGGTGGAGCAGGTGAAAGCTTGGGGAGCCCGCAGTGGCGTGGATGTGATCGCCAACCCCGGCAATAATACCGACCCAGCCGCAGTGGTGTTTGACGCCATTACTTCAGCCCAGTCGCGAGGTACGGAGCTGCTGTTGGTGGATACCGCCGGGCGCTTACAAAACAAGAAGAATTTGATGGATGAGCTGACCAAGGTACGGCGCATCATCGATAAAAAAGCCCCCAAGGCTCAGATCGAGGCGCTGCTGGTGCTCGATGCCACCCTGGGGCAAAACGGGTTACGCCAAGCCCAGGTGTTTGCCGAAGCAGCCAGCCTGAGTGGGGTGGTGTTGACCAAGCTCGATGGCACCGCCAGAGGGGGGGTTGCCCTAGCGGTGGTGCAGCAGTTGGGTCTACCGATTCGATTTATCGGCGCTGGGGAAGGGATTGAAGACCTGCGCCCCTTTTCCAGTTACGAGTTTGTGGAAGCGCTGTTGAGCAGTTAATGCTGAATCTGGCTAAGAGTGTTCCAGCTAATGACTTGTCCAAACATCCGTCAAGGATTGATTCATCTGCCTCGACAACACCCGTTTGGCAGAGCGAAAGCCGGGATGCTTTTTTAGATCGAATACTCTAAAGGCCAAACGCCCCTTGAACATCCGCTAGGGACTGCTCCCATAGGATCTCCGGTCGCCAGGTGTCTGGGTCAAGTAGCGAGTTGCGCCCCCGATCATAGGCGGCCCTCAGACGCGCCCTTAACTCCCCAGGGCTCAGCACAATAAGCTGGTGCCGATGGCGACGATTGATGCCCATCACAGTCCCCCCTAATAAAAGGATGTGGACGAGACGAAACTTGGCACCCAGTAGAAAGGCCTGGACTTCCGCCTCACCGATTGGATCGATCCCGTACCCCGTCAGCACATGCAGACCGTCATGGAGTTGTTGGCGGCGCATGCCCTGGTCGAAGGGTTGGAGACCATTGGCGTCGAGATGTTCCGCCCAAGCGTAGCCCAAGCTATCAGGGGCGAGCGATCGCAAATCGTCCAAATTTACAATCGGGGGCTGATTTAAACCGAAGCGATCGCTCACCCAACTCAGCACTTGCAAAAAGTACTCCACCCTCTGAGCCTGGATCATCTCCAGAGAAGATGACATCGTCCTAGATTTTCCCCAGAAGCGTTTCATCGCGATGTCTCCGAATGAATTGTGAACTGAAACTATTCCAATTTATGCAGCGGCAAACGATAACACCTGGTCAAGCAGTCATGTTGCACCCGTGACTTTGGTCATGTTCTATCTGAAGCATGCAGGGATGCCAAATTATTAGAGGCATCTCTGCATCCATTTCGAGGAGATGGACGTATACCTACACAGACGCTGCTCCACTCTCAATGCCCATTTCTTATCCCAGTGCGCCAGTGGCTCAAGCAACCACCGACACTCACCTGGTCAAACGCTTGTGGCAGGGCGATCTAGACGCCATGAGCGCCCTTTACGATCGCTATTCGGGCCTTGTCTACACCATTGCCCTGCGCAGTTTAGGAGAGGTCACTAGCGCTGAGGATCTGACCCAAGATGTATTCATGATCCTGATGAATCGTCGCACCTATAACCCAAACCGGGGTGCCCTTAGCAGCTATCTGAGTATGCTGACCCGATCTCGGGCCATTGACCGCCTCAGGGCAAAATCCACCCGCCACAAATACCTCTACCAGTGGCAAAACCAACCCCACGTCCCGGAGCCCGGACCCATGGACAACGCCAGTCAACAAGAGCGCCATACCCTCGTGCGCGCTGCCCTTGATCACCTCACCCAGCAGCAGCGCCAAGTGCTGGAACTCAGCTACTACCAAGGGCAGTCCCAGAGCGAAATTGCCGAGCAGTTGGGGGTGCCCCTGGGCACCGTAAAAAGCTGGGCCAGACGGGGACTATTGCGGCTGCGATCGCACCTCCAAGATCAAATCAGTGAGGAGCAATCCTAATGGCCCTATCTGATGAACTGCAAACTTTAGCGGCTGGGTACGTTCTTGGGGATCTCAGTTCTGAAGAGATGGCCCACTTTCAGCAACTGCTGGAAACCCAGCCCGAGTTGGCTCAGACCGTAGCAGCCCTGCAAGAGACCCTGGCAATGCTGCCCTATGGCCTACCTCCCCAGCGTCCGGCAGGTGAGGTGCGATCGCGGTTGCTCAAGACGGCAGCCGCTGAACGCAAGCCAGAGCCAGCCATCAAACCTCCCCAACGAAATCGACTGCGGCGATCGCCTTGGCTGATGCGCATAGCCGCTTCTACGGCATTGGTGCTGGGTGGATCAAGCCTCTGGCTGGGGTATCGAGTTGTTACCCTCCAGGCCCAGTTGACGGCAGCAGAGCACTTTGTCGAACTGGCCTTAACAGATGGGTCCACAGCTGAACCCGCGATCACCGTCAGCCCAGCCGAACCCCTGCTCAATCAACAGTGGTCGGGACTGATGCAGTTAGTCAGAGACCATTCTGGCTCTTTGACCCGCTCAGAAGGGCCGGTAGACATTGTCGCCACTGATCTGACGGTTTTATCTAGCCAGTTGCCCCGCTCAGAGCAGCTTCCTGCTTTAACTGCGGCCCAAGCCCAACTGTTAGGGGGTAGCCCCTGCCAATTTGGTCAGGCCGAAGGGGTGCGATTAACCTATCAGCTCTCCAACGATGAAACCGTTTCGGTCTATCGCGTTGACCTGGAGGGCGACCAGTTTCCCCAGTTTTCAGAGACCTATGTCACCCTAAAGCACCGCAACGTCAATTTAATTCTCTGGCGAGATCAGGATCATCTCTATGCCCTGGCCGCTGAGTTGCCCTTAACCGATTTGCAAACCCTCGCCCAAACCCTGGAGCCGATCTAGCATGACTGTTTTCAACCGATTCAACATCCGACAATTTTTGGCTAAGCGCCTTCGCTTCCTGGCGCTGATGACCGCTGCGGCTACGCTCACCGTGCTAGCAGCCTGCTCTTTTCCTCCCGATCCCAACGCGACTTCTGTGGGTGAGGTTCCCCCACCTATTGAAACCACCTCTAGTGAAGCGGAAGTGGCGCTGGCTGAGCATCTGACCAGCATCGGCGCTAAGAAATATGGCGCTTGGTGGTGTCCCCACTGCCATGCCCAGCAAACTCTGTTTGGGCAGGAAGCCTTTGCGAAAATCACCTATGTGGAATGCGATCCCGAAGGGCAGAATGCCCAAACAGCCACCTGCCAGTCTGTTGGCGTGGCCAGCTATCCCACTTGGGAAATTAATGGCCAACTTTATTCGGGTGTACAACCCCTGGAAGCCCTAGCAGCAGCTTCTGGCTATACTGGCCCGACCAACTTTAAAAACAACTCTGCTGAGTAGATCAAGGCCATGTCCAATGGCCCAATTTCCAGCAGCAGCTCGGCAGTGCGCCTTCGGGTGGGCAGTGCTTACCTCAGTGCCAGGGGGCATCCGTAAACTGAGATGGCAGGGTTGAAGGGTGCTATTGATAAGGCTGCTGAAGGAAGCCAACACTAGCCATGCCCCCGTCCAAACCCTTGGCCAAGGGTCTCACCCTACTCGAAAAAATCTTTTGGCTGCGCCGAGTCCTAGTGCTTTTGGTGGTCTTTGGCCTGACCGCAGGCCTGACCGCACCCAAGCTGTATAAGGCAGGGCAAGTCAAAGGCTGGCTCCCAGGGGCCACTGCCACCGAGGAAACCTTGACCCAGAAATGGCGTCAGTCTCCGCACCCCAATGGCAGTGAGGTTTACTGGGTGGCATGGTCAGAGGTGAATATCCAGCAAGAGGGTGGCCATCGCCTCAGGGTGACGCCGGAGCGTTGGGACGAAGCGGCCACACATGAAGGGCAAAGACCGTTAAACCGGTTGGCCCTTAGGGCACCGCAGCTCGAATGAGCCCCTGGGGAAGCAAACGCTATCCGGAAAAACAATGCCCCTTGATGGATCAGCCGTTGACACATTGCAAGCGACATCGATGACGATTCCAGGTCTAAAAGAACTTAGCCGCAAATCTAGCGCCAACCGCACCATCATCCAGTTCATCAGTGAGGGGGACGCCTCAACCACCCTTTTGGCACTGATCGAAAAGCTGCCTGTGGGGGCGGAACTGACTGCGGTTGAGATGACCTGGACGGAATGCTATTTCGAAGTGCGGGTCACGAAGTCGGGCTTAGAGAAGAAACGGGCCTCCCATGGCTCCAACGGCACCTGGCAGTCTTGCTCAGCAGCAGAGGCGGCAGAATGGCTGCGCCCTCGATTGGAAGCCACAATGGCTGACCCCAGCAAACCCCCGTGTAAATTGATCCTCAAAGGGGAATTGCCGGCAGCGTTTGCTTAGGCTTTGCCTTGGGTGATCGGTCGCTGTTTTAGATCCAGAATCAGCGGCTGATGATCAGACCCCCTGGCATTACCCTGTTGATAGTTGACCACCTGCCATTCCGCTGAAACCAGCCCGTGGTCCAGCATCAAGCTGGGATAGGGAAAATGATGCCGGGTTTTGGCGAGCCCAAAGCCGAGCCGAGCATCTCGCACCTTGGCTTTGGACATCAAATCTCGTAGCGCAAAGGACCAAGGGGTGGCGTTAAAATCTCCGGCGATGATCAACGGCCCCTCGACCCCAGCCGCGACTTGGGCCATAGCCGCCACTTGTTCTCGATGGAGTTGCGCCCAACGGGGGGCTGGGGGCCAGGGATGACCGCCAATCAAGGTGAACGATTGCTTCCCTAAGGCAATAACAGTTTCGAAAATAGGAATCCAGTTACCTTCAAACTGATGAATTTGGCTAACCTCCAGAGGGAGGCGACTGAATAGGGCTAAGCCCATGGTGTAGCGACTGGGTTTAATCAAGCGATAGGGGTAGTCGGTAAACTGTGATTCGATCTGGGCCTGGATAGCTTCAGAATATTCCATCAAGAAAATCACATCGGGGTCGTAGGCTTTGCCCTCTGCCACCACTGCCGCCAACGTGGGGTTCTGATAGTAGATGTTGTGGATGTAGAGGCGCAGATCCGCCGTTTCTGCAGCGACTGCTGGTGCACCCCCTGAATTGAAGGGCAAATAGCCCCACAGCAACGCACCATTCAAGAAAAGTAGCACCGTGGCCAATGCCAACCAGGGCCACCACCGCAATAGGGCAAAGGCAATCGCCAACAGTAATGCCAGCCCAAAAGTGCGATCGCAAATCAACGTGAACCAATCAAAGGCCCAGTGCCAGCGGCCCAGGCGGCTGCCGATGGAGATGATGGCAGTCAAAACTGCGATCGCTTTCAAAAGGAATTGCCCGACGCTGACCCAGCTAGGAATATGATTTAGCGACACGCTACGGTTCCACGTAAGGCTCACAAATCTGCCATGCCTTGGAGATATGATGGGCGGCCACAGCTAAATGGTTTGAACAATTGGACAATTCTTGAGCGAGCTTAACTCTGCCTCTGCCCTGATCCTTATCAGCATCCTTAGCCACCTTCTGGGCCAGTAAGTCGAGTAATTCAGCCAGGGTATCGTACTGTAAGTTGCCTATTTGCTCAGCCAGCTCGGCAGAAGTGCCACCGAAGCCAGACACAGTTACAGGATGCTTCATAGATAGTGGGTTCAAGGGGTGAGGCTTTTCACTAGAATCCGCAAGAGATCTTCTAAATCTGCCGGAACCCGATATAGATTTAGGTCTTGGGTGATTTGACGCGATTGGCGATCGAACAAACCAAATTGCCAGATATTGCCGGTCGAAATCGCTCCTGGCAACAGAACTTGATCAGACTCCATCCATTGGTCGAGCGCAATTAACTCAATCGCCAGTTGTACAAACCCCCGTTCTAAATCTTCATTTTTAGCCTCGATCACTAAAAACGCCTGCTGGTTTTGCAGCAAGTAATCCAGAGATCCTTTCAGCTGGTGATTGACAGCGACAGGATATTCCACATTCAGAGTGGCCTGGGTATAGTGCAGAACATCGGTTAAGACCGGGGCAATCAAAAACTCCCGTCGGGCCATCTCACTGGTCAAGCTGAGACGGGGCAGGCTCTCTTCTAAACGAGCTTTCAGATCCGCTAAGCGATCAAGAGAACCGCTATAGCGGGGCAAGTCTAGGGCACAGCGCTTTAGCGAGACATCGAAGTAAGCCAGGATGTCCTGGGGGGCGAAATTGAGCCTGAAATAATCAGCGAAGTTATAGGCTTGATCGGGCTGAATAATAGCGGCTCTAGGCATGGCACACGGCCTCGCTGAAGGAGATGGCTCTGATTGGATTCTAAGCCACCGGCTCTAGAGACTCTGAGGTGTCATCAGTAACGGGCAGGGTCTCTTCCTCGATTTCTGCATCCTCGGCAGCATCGGCGTCCTCAGTAGCGTCTGTCTCCTTAGCCGATACGACCTCAGGGGCAATAGTTTGGAAGGTGAGACCGCCACCCTTGACCCCGACCTTGAGGGTGCTGCCCGGCTCTAGGGTGGCTTCGAGGATCTTGGTGGCGATCGTGTTTTCTAACTCCTTCTGAATAGCCCGCTTCAAGGGACGTGCCCCATACACAGGGTCGTAGCCCACTTGGGCAATGTGTTCGATCGCCTTCTCAGACAAGGCAATAGAGAGCTTTTGATCGGCCAGACGTTTCTTAATGCGGCCCAGTTGAATGGTGACAATTTGACCCAGCTCCTTCTGAGTGAGGGAGTGGAACAGGATCAGATCATCCACCCGGTTCAGGAATTCAGGGCGGAAGTGACCGCTGAGGGCCTTGAGCACTCGCTTGCGCATTTCCTCATAGCGGCTGTCGTCCCCCGCCACATCCAAAATGTGCTCGCTGCCGATGTTGCTGGTCATCACCACAATGGTGTTGCGGAAGTCCACCGCATGGCCCTGAGAGTCGGTGATGCGGCCATCGTCCAGCACCTGGAGCAGGATATTGAACACATCCGGGTGGGCTTTTTCCACCTCGTCCAACAGCACCACGGAATAGGGATGGCGGCGCACCGCTTCTGAAAGCTGGCCCCCTTCTTCATAGCCCACGTATCCGGGAGGGGCTCCCACCAGGCGAGCTACGGAATGCTTCTCCATGTACTCAGCCATGTCGATGCGAATCAACGCCTCCTCGGTGTCAAAGAGGAATTCTGACAACGCCCGCGCCAGCTCGGTTTTACCCCCCCCCGTGGGTCCCATAAATAAGAAAGAACCCAAGGGGCGACCGGGGTCGTTCATGCCGGCTCGGGCACGGCGAATGGCCGCGGCCACGGCGGAGACGGCTTCGTCTTGGCCAATCACCCGATCATGCAAATGCCCTTCTAGCTTGAGCAGCTTCTGGCGCTCTGACTCCATCAGCCGGTTGACCGGAATGCCGGTCCATTTGGCCACAATCTCGGCGATGTCCGCTTCTGCCACCTGTTCCCGCAGTAGGGTTTCCCCTTTGGCCTGAATTTCGAGCAGCTGGGCTTCTTGGGCTTCACGATCGCGCTGCAGCGCCTCCAGCTTGCCGTATTTGAGTTGAGCTGCCGTATTCAGATCGTAGGCCCGCTCTGCCTGGTCAATCTGCACCCGGATCTTTTCTTCGTCGGCGATTAGGGCATTGATCGCTTCCAGGATTTGCTTTTCGCTCTGCCACTGGCCGCTAAATTCTGACTGACGGGCAGAAAGTTCGTCAATTTCTTCGTTAATGCGAGAGAGGCGCTCTTGGGCGGTGCGGTAAGCGGCCCCCGAAGAGCTGTCTTCGCTTTCCAGAGAGAGCTTCTCCATCTGTAGCTGCATGAGGCGGCGATCGATGGTTTCTAGCTCCTCGGGTTTGGAGGTGATCTCCATCTTGAGCTTTGCGGCGGCCTCATCCATCAGGTCGATCGCTTTGTCGGGCAAGAAGCGTTCGCTGATGTAGCGATCGGACAGCACCACCGCTGCCACCAGGGCCGAGTCGGCAATCTTGACCTCGTGGTGGACCTCGTAGCGTTCCTTCAGCCCTCGCAGGATCGAGATCGCATCGTCCACGTTGGGCTGGCCCACATAGATCTGCTGAAACCGCCGCTCTAGGGCGGGATCTTTCTCAATATTCTTGCGGTATTCATCCACGGTGGAAGCGCCAATACAGCGCAGCTCGCCCCTGGCCAACATCGGCTTCAACAGGTTGCCTGCATCCATGGTGCCTTGACCGGCCCCAGCTCCCACGACGGTATGCAACTCGTCAATAAAGAGGACGATCTGACCGCCCGATTCGGTCACCTCCCGCAGCACCGATCTCAAACGGTCCTCAAATTCGCCGCGATACTTGGCCCCGGCAATCAGCGCGCCGATATCCAGGGAAATCAACTGGCGATTTTTCAATGACTCGGGCACGTCCCCATGGATGATGCGCTGGGCCAACCCTTCGGCGATCGCCGTCTTGCCCACCCCCGGTTCACCAATCAGCACCGGATTGTTTTTGGTGCGGCGAGACAACACCTGAATTACCCGCCGAATCTCATCATCGCGGCCAATCACCGGATCTAAGCGCCCCTCACGGGCCTGCTCGGTGAGGTCACGGCCAAATTTTTCTAGGGCCTGGTACTGAGACTCCGGGTTTTGATCCTTAACGGTTTGCCCGCCCCGAATACCTTTGACCGCGCTCATCAGTTGCTGGGTTTCTACCTCAAAGCCCCGCAGCAAGCGCCGCCCAATCCGCTCATCAGCAGAGAAGCCCAGCAGCAAATGTTCGACAGAAACGAACTTATCCAGCAGTTCCTTACGGCTGGATTCCGCCTGATCCAGCATGCGGTCCAGACTTTGGCCTAGGTACAAATTATTGTCGGCGGCGGCCCGCACCCGCGCCTGGCGTTTTGCAAAGGTTTCCAGCTCTTCTAACAGCAGGGCTGAATCCAACTTGGCCTTGGTGAGAATACTGTGGCCGAGCCCTTCTTCTTGCTCTAGCAGAG
Organism: Leptolyngbyaceae cyanobacterium; assembly: GCA_050043365.1. Classification (GTDB taxonomy): domain Bacteria; phylum Cyanobacteriota; class Cyanobacteriia; order Phormidesmidales; family Phormidesmidaceae; genus PCC-6406. Next base: position 798 of record JBHJIP010000048.1, on the reverse strand, counting down.
CAATCATCACGTGCTCTACTTCCATATATTGGTGTTTGAAGCGGCGGGCCACGGTTTGGGCTTCAACAATGGCGTCCCAGGCTTTGGTTGTGAACTTATCGGGATCGGTCGGCTGCATAGGTGAAGTGATTGGCGGCCTGGGTTAGGCAGTAGTATTTGGACTTTTAGTTTATCAGGACGCTCTAGGAAGGGAACTGCTCTGCCCAAGTCATCCCTGAGGCAAGAAAAGGCCACTTTGAGCGACTATATCAGCAAATTTCGGTCCAGGTTTTAGCCTTTCATGAGGCTTCATACCAGTTCCCTGACGTCAGGCCACAGAATCCCATCCCCTATCAAGCTGAGCGAAACCTACAGATTACGGCTGCTCAATATTTTGAGCATCAAACCACTCGTAGCGTCGTTGAAAGCCTTAATCAGTGGTTGAAGTTGATTAGGGATTCGGGTTACGGCTTTAGAAACTTTGAGCGATTTCGATAGAGATGCTTTATTTTCTGACATTTATCTCTCGACACTGCATAATCAACCGGTGAGAGTCCGCAAATAACTCAAATAAGCTCACCCACAGAATCACCATGGTGAAGAAACGCTGTACACTCCGGTCGTTATTGGGTTACGACGCTATGACGGAAGCCTTCTTTTCATTCTGGCGAAGGTATTGCTTAGAGGATATTTGGAAAGTATCAATCAGCACTCATTTCGAGAAAAGGCTTCCTAAGTATTAGGCTCAGAAAGTAACCTCTGTAGCCCCTAGGAAGCTATGACATCAGCGTATGCCAGCAGCCTGAGCCTTGACCAGTG
>JBHJIP010000047.1:0-28784 GCA_050043365.1 Leptolyngbyaceae cyanobacterium | reverse complement strand
CGGCACCCTCCTCTATAGCCTCCACGATGAAGCCAATCGAGATGTAGTGGAGCTAGACGATATTTCCCCCAACCAGAAGCGGGCAGTGCTTGCGATTGAGGACAGCTATTTCTACTCCCAGCAGGGGATTAACCCCACCAGTGTGGGTCGAGCCTTGCTAGCAAACTTCCAGGCAGGCTCCACCGTAGAAGGGGGTTCTACGATCACCATGCAGTTGGTGAAAAACCTATTTTTGTCACCCGAGCGGGCCATTAGCCGCAAAGTGGCAGAAGCGGTTTTATCGCTGCGGTTGGAGCAAATTTTTGAAAAGGATCAAATCCTGGAGCTGTATCTCAATCAGGTGTATTGGGGGCATAACACCTACGGGGTCGAAACTGCGGCCCAAAGTTATTTTAATAAGTCAGCGACTGAACTAACCCTGGCTGAATCAGCCATGATGGCAGGCTTGATTCAAGCCCCGGAAGAATACAGTCCCTTTGTGAATTACCCCTTAGCGAAGCAACGCCAGTCCATTGTGTTGGGGCGAATGCGGCAACTGGGGTGGATTACCGCTGAAGAAGAAGCCACCGCCAAGGCACAGCCGCTCCTGATTGGAGAAATTACTTCTTTCCGGACCAGTACATCGCCCTATGTCACCGAGGCAGTGGTACAAGAGCTGACCGAGGTGTTTGGTCAGGAAGCCGTATTGAAAGGGGGAATGCGAGTTCAGACCACCATAGATTTGTCCCTGCAGCAAGTCGCGGAGGAAACTGTACAGCGCAACCACGCGAACCTACAGCAGCGTGGTTTCTATGCCGATCAGATTGCGCTGGTGGCCATTGATCCTCGTACCCACTTCGTTAAAGCCATGGTCGGGGGCGTTGACTACACCACCAGTCAATTCAATCGCGCTGTCCAAGCGCAGCGACAGCCGGGTTCAGCCTTCAAACCCTTTGTGTACTACGCTGCCTTTGCCTCAGGGCGCTATGCCCCAGACAGCGTTATCCAAGACACGGCAGTCTCTTACCCAGATGGCTACGAGTACTACAGTCCCAGAAACTACGACGGCAGTTTTATGGGGAATATCCCCATTCGCAAAGCCTTAGAGCTGTCTCGGAATGTCCCAGCAATTAAGTTAGGACAGGAGTTAGGAATTAATCGGATCATCGAAATTTCGCGCCTGTTGGGGATTGAAAGTCCCATGGAGCCGGTGATTTCGCTGCCCCTGGGAGCGGTTGATTTAACCCCTATGGAACTGGCCGGAGCGTATGCCACCTTTGCCAGTAACGGTTGGCATTCTGATCCGACCTTTATCGTGCAGGTGACCGACAGCAGCGGCAATGTATTGCTAGACAACACCCCGAAACCCCAACTGGTCCTAGACCCTTGGGCCGCCGCTTCTTTGACAGATGTGCTGCAAGGGGTTGTGGCACGGGGGACCGGGACTACGGCCCAAATTGGCCGCCCGGTAGCGGGTAAAACCGGCACTACGGACTCCCAGCGGGATGTGTGGTTTGTGGGTTATGTGCCCCAGTTAGCCACGGCCATTTGGGTGGGCAATGATGATTACAGCCCGCTGGGGTCGGGAGCCACCGGCGGGGGGATAGTTGCCCCGATTTGGAAGGACTTTATGCTGCAGGCTTTGTCGGATGTGCCGGTGGAAAATTTCCGTCGTCCCAACGAGTTTGCAAAGCCTTGAACGGGTTAGATAGCAGTTGCTATAGCGCTTCACCCTGGTTAGAAGGGGCATTCGCCTCTAGGGGGAAACCGCTTTTGACCTGGTAAATGGCAAGCTGGCGCTGTTTCCCGCGGGGAGTGACATCATCGAGCCAGTCTACTTGGAAGGGGTGATCGGCTGGCAGGCCCTCCACAACGTCGCGACTGGCGATGACTTCGCAGTGATAGGTTTTGGTCATTTCTTCGAGGCGGGAGGCAGTGTTGACCACATCACCCACCACCGTTGTATCCATTCTTTGATTGGCACCGACGGTGCCGATTACCCCTTGACCCGTATGGAGACCAATGCCCATGCGGAGGGGGGCCTCTAAGGGAAAGCGATCGCGGTCTTGATTAAAGGCTCTGAGGCGATCGCAGATAGCCATGGCGGCATTTAACCCATCGAGAATGTGATGGTCGGGACGGTCAAAGACGGCCAGCACCGCATCCCCCAGGTACTTATCCACAAAGCCGTGGTGCCCGGTAATCGCTTGATTGAGCTGCTCAAAGAGGGCATTCAGCCACTCAAAGGTCTCGCGGGCGGCTTGGAACTCAACGATTTGCGTGAAGTCGCGAATGTCGCAAAACAGGACCGTCATCTCTGACTCGGTGGCGTTGCCCACTTGAATGGACTCAACCCCGCGCGGAGCAATGCGACTCAAGAACTGCTCGGGCACAAACAGGTGAAACTTTTCAGAGAGGGTTTCGCTGATTCTTTGGGCTGCGGACATTTGTCGCTCGTAGCGATCGCGGGTTTTCTGCAGGAGTCGCGCTTGGTTGGCTAAGGTTTGCTGGGTAGTTTCATGGCGTAATTCCTGCAGCCGCAGGGTGGCCTGAATCTTTTTCAGCACCAGCTCGGTTTTGATCGGCTTGGTGAGGTAGTCATCTCCCAGGGCATCCACCCCGGCGAGGCGAGACTCATCATCATCCAGGGCGGTGAGGAAGATGATGGGGACCGTGCCCAGGGTGGGGTCTTCTCGCAGGCGATGGCAGACCTCAAAGCCGTCCATTTCCGGCATCATCACATCCAGCAAAATTAGTGCAGGACGCTGGGCTTTCGCCCGCTCTAACGCCTCCATTCCCGAGGCTGCAGACTGGGTGGTGTACCCTTCCAGGGTTAACAACTCACCCATCAGAAATAAGTTCTGGGGTTCATCATCGACGAGCAAAATGTAAGACGGCGCAGCCATAGGTTAAGTGAGCGCGGGATAGATTTATCTCAAATAGGTAGAGGTCACGCCTGGAGCTAATAGCCTCATCTGAGGGATCTGGGTTTGTAGAACGACGTACATTAATTACACCCATCTGACTGACAACTCAATCTACAGTGGGGACTCAATTCCACCAGGATTCGCAGTCCTTAACAGCGATCGCACCCGCTGCCCCAAGACTTCAAAATCGAGGGGTTTGCTGATGTAATCATCTGCACCTGCGGCCAGACAGCGATCGCGATCGCCCGCCATGGCCATGGCGGTGACGGCAATGATCGGTACGGATCGCCACAGATCCTGGGTCCGCATCGCCTTGATTAATTGCAGACCATCAACCCCCGGTAGTTGGATATCCATGAGCACCACATTTGGAAGGCTGGCTGCGGTAATCAAGTCGGAGTGAATCGTGTCGAGCATAGTTTGACCGTCACTGATCAGTTCCACCTCAAACCCTTCCATCTCTAGGGCCTCAGTGATCAGGGTTTGATTGTAGGGATGATCTTCGACCACCAAAATGCGAACGGCCCCTTTGACTGAAGGGGAACGTAAAGGGGACGGAGCGATCTCTGTCGGGGTGCCGCTCCCCGCATGGGCGACGCCGTTACGCAGTTCATGCAGCGGTAGCCAAATGCGAAAAATACTGCCCTGGTCTGGCACAGACTGTAGCGAAACGGTACCGCCGTGCAGTTCAGCTAGGCGCTTGGTCAGGACCAATCCTAGGCCAGTGCCGTCGTGGTGACGATTCAGAGACGCATCAATCTGCTGGAAGGGACGAAACAGCAACGGTAGCTTTTCAGGGGCGATACCAATGCCGGTATCGCTAACTTGAATGCATAGGTAGGGGGTACTGGCGTTGACCGGACTATCGTCGGGACGAAAGTCTTGGTCTAGTTCGTTCCCATAGGCCAGCTTCACCGCCAGTTTGATGCGACCTTTTTCGGGGGTAAATTTCACTGCATTAGAGAGCAGATTAATCACCATCTGCCGAACGCGGCGCTCGTCTAGGACAACCTGATCTAAGCCGTAGTCAAACTCTAGGGACAGAGACAGGCGCTTTCGATCCACCCGAGGCTGAATCATCTGCAAACATTGGTGGCACAGCTTTTGGATGGAAACGGTTCGCAGTTCGAGCTCAACGTGACCGGCCTCAACTTTTGAGAGATCGAGGATGTCGTTAATCAACTGCAGCAAATGTTCACCACTTTGGCGGATGGCGCGGATATGGTTGGTGGGGCGATCGCCCAAGCCATTCTGATGGCGCAATACCAAATCAGAGAAGCCCAAAATGCTATTGAGGGGGGTACGCAGCTCATGGGACATGGAGGCGAGAAAGGCCGACTTGAGCTGAGAAGCTTGTTCTAGGTCTTGGTTAATCCGCTGCAGTCGATCTTGGGACTGGGCTCGCTCGATCGCGGCTCCCAGGGTGCGGCAGGCAGCCAGCAACATATCTTGCTGGGGGGCTTCTTGAAGCTTTTGTAGGCTGCGAGACTCTAGGGTAACCACCCCAATGATTGATCCATCGGCAGAGGGAATCGGAAAAATCCCTAACTGACCAATGGCTGGATGGCAGAAGCCCTTAACTGCCTTGGGATGGTTAGCGTAGTCTTCCACAAACAGGGGCTTGCCGGTCTCGACCACCTCCCATAGCAGTCCCTGGCCATACTCAATCCCTTGGCTGAGCACCGCTTCCATGTCGGTCACCAAAGGTTTACCGTGGGTCGCAATAAACTGCCCCGAAATCAGGTTGGTCAGGGCTCCAGCTCGACGATTTGTGCCCTGGCCGCTAACGACTTTCACGTCGCCAAAAGCAGCTCCCATGGCATCGACCAGGTAAGCCAGGGCAAACCGCCCCACCTCTTCCAGGTTGTGAGAAGACTGCAGTCGCTCCGTTAGGCCCAACAAAAAGCTCAGCCGTCGCACTTCATCAGACAACTGATTTTGATAGCGCCGCTGCACCGACACATCTCGCAAAATCAGCAGTTGCCCCCCGTCAGAGGTGACCGTAACCGAGAGTTCTAAGTAGGTTTGGTTGCGCTGGCTGATCTCAATCACCCGATCCTGCTCGTGGGCCTTGAGGCACCCCTCCAGCACGGTCTGACGCTGTAGCTCCGTCCAGTGGTTTTGGGTGACCAGCCGATCTAGCATGGCGGTGAGGGTAGGGCGCTGCTCTAACCAGCTTTTGGTTAGCCCCCACATATCGGCAAGACGCTCGTTAAACAGCACCAATTGCTGTCGGGCATCTAGCAGGGCGATCGCGTCATCGACGTTGTTTAAAATTAACGCCCGCTCGGCTTGAATCTGTTGAAGCCGGTCCTCTGCTGGATTAATCAAATCCGCACCTTCCCTTAAGCCTGTTAAGGCCACTGCCATGAAACAGGTAGAGGTCAAATGGCATGACCTCTACGGCTAATCTCATACTTCCCTTTACTTAACTTAACGTTGCTTTCAGGATATTTGGCTACCTTTCACCCCGCAGGTTTCATCCTTATCCAAGTGCATTTGCAGGTGAGCAACCGGATTCCTGCAGCCAATCTAGGAGGTATTGGTTGAAGATCTCAGGCTCCTCGTCATATAGGCAATGGCCACCAGGCACTGGTTTGAAAGTCACCAGGGGATTGAGGGGAGCCAACTGCTTGCCCCAAGCAATCGGGATGACCTGATCGGTTTCGCCCCACAGCAGCAGGGTGGGGAGCTGGAGCTGTGCGACTAGGGGCTTAGTCGCTGGAGTGAAATTGGCGGCGGTGCGCGATCGCACCAGATAACACAGGGTTCTGGCTGCGCCGCGATCGCGGGGCGGCTGGGCGTATTGCTCTACAAGAGCAGCATCGACGCGATCACGACGCTTGTAGATACTTCTCAATGTTGCCCGCAAAACGCTGGGTCGTCTGACCCAGTAAAACAAGGGGCGAATTAATAGGGGCGTTGAGAAGAGGCGCTCGATCGGTCGAGCGAAGGCATCGATCCAGCCCGCTACCAACTCTTGGCGGGCGGCGGGCAGGGTGATCATCACCAGCCGATGAATGATTTCAGGATGGGCGATCGCCAGGTCCAAGGTGACCAGTGACCCGAGGGAATGGCCCACTAAAACCATGGGCCGCTGAATCCACTGTTGCCAAAAGTCATAGACCTGGGCCTGCCAAAGATTGCTCCCCAGGGGGACCGCAGGTTTTTGAGAATCGCCAAACCCCAGCAGATCCAGGGCGTATACGGGGCGATGTTGGGCCAGTCCAGGCAAGTTGTCTCGCCATTGATTCAAGCTGGCCCCAAAGCCATGGACCAACAGCAGCGGCGCAGCGTCACGCTTAGCCGGATCCTTGGGTAGCAAGACCGTATAGCGAATCCGCCAGCCCCGCCAATACCAATAGCGTTCCTGACCCAGTGGCGCAATCGGGCTGGGGCGTACTGGGGTGATGGCGATGGCATTAACCATGGTGACTGCCTGCCGATGCAACTGGATATTGGGCCTCAGGGGTAACTACCACCACCTGCTGTTGCGGTACCCCAATCGGAATCTGGGCCTGGTCGAGGGCGGCTTTGAGGCGGCGGCGATATTCGCGGGCCACATCCCACTGCTTCAGCGGTTGAGTCTGAATCCACATGCGAATGATCGCCCCGGCATGGTCCAAATGTTCGACGCCGAGGAGCTGGGGGGGCACCAAGATCAGCGGCCCCCAAATCTCATCGTGGTCAAGAACTTGGGCCACCCGATCCACCAGGGCCAGGGCTTCATCTAGGTTGGCCGTTAGCCCCACCGGGATTTAGAGGTCCACCCGCGACCATTCTTTTGACAGGTTTTCAACCACGGTGATTTGGCCATTGGGAATGGTGATCAGTCGCCCCTCTTCATTACGAAGCTGAGTAATCCGCAGGTTCATGGTTTCCACAAAACCGGCTACCCCATGGGTGACAATCACGTCCCCGACCCCATACTGATCTTCCACCAAAATTAATGTGCCATTGATGATGTCTTTGATGACGCTCTGGGACGCTAAAGAGATGTCGATACCCAAAATCCCAGCCCCAGTCAATTTGTGCGCAACCTCGACGCCAAACTGAGCCAGGGTAATCAAGCCAGCGGCAATGATGATGGCCACCACGGCGACTCCTTTAATGACTTCTGAAAAGGTCGAGAGGCGGAGTACCAGCCGCTGCGATCTCTCGGGGGAAATTTCAGCCCGGGCTTCCACTGTCAGGCAGAGTCGATCAAACCAAAACTCGGTAAGGCGAATCAAGCTGTAAGCGACCAGCCCTACCAGACAGAGGTGAATGGGGAACCGCAACAGGGGGATTAAAAAGGGTTGCAACAAGCGGGTATAGGGATAAAGCCCCAGGAGTGCAAACCCTAGCCCCACCCAGATCATGACTTGGCCCAAACGCAGTAGTTGATGTTTGAGCACCAGCAGCCGGTGATAATAGCGATCTAAAAGGGAGTGGCGTAGGGCAGTGGTGTCGGTAGTGGCCGTTTCCTCAGGGGTGGTTTGGGGGGCGCGTTCTAGCCTGTGGGTCGCTAAGGTGCGCCAGCGGTCAATTCGTCGCTCTACCTTGGCCAAGATCCAACTTATGAGGGCAGTGATCGCCACTAGGGCGATCACCCAGTAGGCTTGCCGCTGCAAAAATTGGGGCTGGCGCTCGTTGTAATACCGGGTCAGGGCGGCTCTGACCGCATCTTTGATTTTAAGGGTGCGAAAGGTAAACCCACTGCCCAGTCGGGCATCTAGGGCGGTCACCGTCATTAACACCCGATCGTTCACCGAGATAATCGGCTGCTGGCTGGCCGTATCAAAGTTGTGGGCAATGTCCAATGCGCCAGGCTGGCGCTCTCCTTGCTGAACCTCACTCAGGTATTGCTGGGCGATGTCTTTGAGGCCATGCTCAATCGCTTTGGCCCGTTCTGTGGCGGTCAGATCATCAGGGGCACGGGGGGCGGCGATCGTAATCACGGTGCGACCATCCAAACGCACGGGGGCCGTCACAATATCGGTCTCAGGCCATGCTAGGAAGGGCTGAATTTCGCCAGGGGCGAGGTTTTCTAGGGTTTCGATGATACCTGGAGTCGCAGCCGGGGGCTCTGAGTCTTGGGCGTTGACTGGACTTGCCATTGCCCATACCCAGAAACAAATCAAGACGAATCCCAATCCGTAAAGGAAGTGGCGATACCGCTGACCCCAAAGGGCTGGGCCAGCTTTTCCTACTAATCGTCGGCTCACCAGGTCACTCCCTACCGCAGCGGATACTCCTTAAAATAGGACATACTTTTAGCCAGCCGCCAAAAACCGCTCCATAGCCAATGCTGCAAAGCTTGCGGCATTGGCACCGCCAGAAAGCCCATGGGTCCTGTGAACCTTGCAGCATACCGAAGGCTTTCTGGCCCCAACTTTATCTAAGTTTTGCCCCATGATTGGGACCGTCCTGGCAGATCGTTATCACTTACTAAAACTCCTGGGGGCGGGGGGGTTTGGCAAGACCTATTTAGCAGCTGATCTACAGCAAGACGAGCAGCATTGTGTGGTCAAGCATCTGACCCCGGCAAATCGCACCGCTAATTTTTTGCAAACGGCCCGTCGCCTGTTTGAAGCAGAGGCCAAGGCCCTAGGTCAGCTCGGGCAACATGACCGCATTCCACAACTGATCGATGCCTTTGAGGCCGATGCCGAATTTTACTTGGTGCAAGCCTATGTCGAGGGGCACCCCCTCACCGCAGAACTTCTCAGGCAAGAGCCCTGGTCAGAACAGGCCGTAATTGACCTACTAGAAGAGGTTTTGCCAACCCTAGCCTTTATCCATGGGGAGCAGGTGATCCATCGGGACATTAAGCCCAGCAACCTGATGCGCCGCCAAGATAGCAAAGTCGCTCTGATCGACTTTGGCGCGGTCAAGGAAATTACCACCCAAATTCAGACTGGTAGCCTAGAGCAATTTACGGTCAGCATTGGTACCCAGGGCTATGCCCCGGCAGAGCAACTTTCGGGTCGCCCCCGCTATAGCAGTGATCTATACGGTTTAGGCATGGTGGCGGTTCAAGCGCTGACGGGGCGATCTCCCATGTCAATTCCTGAACACCCTGAAACCGGAGAGCTGTGCTGGCCAGAGCTGGTGCCTGACCTGAGCCCTGGCCTCGGTATTTTTCTGAGTCGCTTGGCCCATGCCTCGGTATATCAACGCTATGGCTCTGCCGAAGCTGCTCTAGATGACCTAGGCCGCCTCGATAGTCTCTCCCCGATTACGTTGAGCGCTGATCAAACGGCACTCGGACCCAACGAAGATTTAGCTCGCCTCAACCAGTGGTTGCCGCAAGGTGCTGGCAATGGGGCAGCCCTGCCAGAGACCGTTTTAGGCCCCCTGGCGACTGTTCCAGCCTTAGCTCCTGAGCCATCAGAACCGACCCATCGGGTATGGGAAGCGGCGATCGCCCCGGTTCTGATTACGGCTCTGATCTTGATGGTTCGCAGCCTGGGGGGATGGATGCCCCTGGAGTTGTTGCTATATGACAAGCTGGTACAGACCCAACCCCCTGGTGAACCGGATCCGCGTCTGTTGGTGGTCGAAATTACCGAAACTGACCTACAGCGGCTCCAGCGTCCGACCCCCGCCGATCAGACCCTGGCCGAAGCCCTGACAATTTTACAAACCCATCAACCTCGGGTGATTGGCCTGGATTTACATCGAGAGCTCCCCCAGGGCGAAGGCCATGAGCAATTGCTGGATGCTCTGGCGGCTCCCAACGTCATTGCCATTCAGAAAATTGGAGATCGCCCTGAAGAAACCGTGCCAGCCCCTGCCTCGGTCCCATTGGAGCGGGTGGGCTTTAATGACGTGCTGGTCGATCCCGATGGGGTGATTCGCCGCAACTTAATTATGGCCAGAATGGGCCACGGTGATGACGACCCTACCGGCTTTTCCCTGGGGTTTCAGGTGGCTTTGCAGTACCTGACAGCAGAGGAGATCGCCCTAGAAGCAGCTCCCGACAATCCCAGTTACTTTCAACTGGGGGGAACCGTCTTTCGACCGCTGAATTCGACCTTTGGTGGCTATCAATCTATTGACGGGGCGGGTTATCAGGTGATGCTCAATTACGATGCTGCCCCCACTGTTGCCGATCGCCTCAGCTTAGCGGAGGTTCTGTCAGAGCAGTTTGACCCAGCCCTTATTCGCGATCGAGCTGTGCTGATTGGCACCACCGCCCCCTCAGCAAAAGACTTATTTTATACCCCCTATAGCCGTGATGCTACGGTTGAGCATCAAATGCCAGGGGTGATGCTCCATGCTCAAATGGCCAGCCAAATTTTGGGCGTTGCCCTAGAGGGTGAACGCTTGCCCTGGACCTGGCCGGATGGGGCTGAAGTGGCTTGGATGGTAGTGTGGTCTGCCGTGGGAGGCATCGTGGGATGGCAGCTACAGCGGCCCTGGTGGTTACCGCTGGGGGCGATCGCTTTGATCTTGATTCCGGCTGGGGCTCCTATTTGGGCGTTTAGCCAAGGCGGGTGGCTACCCCTATGGCCTGCAACAATCGGATTTGCGGCGAGTTTTGGGGCTACGGTGTTGCACCGGAGCTATCGTCGCCGAACCACGGCCCCAGTGCCGCTGCTGCCTGTGGATATGGCGATTACCAGACAGCAGTAGCCGTTGGGGGCTCCTAAAATGAAAACGGTCCCAGTGAGTAAGCAAATTATATGGATTCTGCAGATCGCCTGATTCGCATGGCTGAGGATGAGCTGACCGAATACAGCACCGAAGCCCGCAAAATTGAGAAGCTGCGTCGTAAGTTCAATTTTGCGGTGCCCTACCCTCGGCAGCAGGCCGTGCGCTCCCAGGTGGCAGCCCTGATTCCCCAGAATCCCCTAGCCAAAATCGTCGAAAACAATCGCCAGATGGTTGCGCTACCCTTCTGGGGGATCGGCGGTTTAGGGCTTTTACTCGGCATTTCCTGGCAGCAACCTTTAGATTTAATCTTCACCGGGGTTGGCTTTTATCTAGCCTTTCAAGTGCAAAAATGGGGTTGGGAGCTAGAAGCCAAGCGCCTTGTCCTCAAAACCCTAGACGATATTGAAGCCAGCGTGCAGGCCACACGTCAGGAGGCTGCGTCTTCTTAAAATGCTTGTATCTGAAGCTGTAAAAGCAGCGATCACCCCCTGTAACGCTGACTTCGGGGCAGGAGTCTATCGCGTTTTGTCTGATGCTGGCGAGGCTACGGCCCATAGGCACCCAGATGTGCAAACCGCCCTCGTGCGTCTGGTGGACTTGATTCGTACCCTCTGCGCCCCTGGCATGGGCTGGCCCAGCGATCGCCCCCAAACTTGCGAAAACATTCTGCCCTACGTGAGTGAAGAGGCCGAAGAACTGCTCAACCAGTTGCAAAAAGCTCCTCCACCCGCAACTCCGCGCTTTGGGGCGATCCACAGTCCAATTCTGACGCCACAGTCTGCCGCCCACTATTTTCTCAGAGACCTAATCACAGCTTGCTTGTGGAGCATAACTGCCAGTAGCTATGAAGCGATGCGCTTACTGGAAGGGGTGACCGCGACGTTTGCAATGTCGCCACCTTGGCAAGGGGTGCGACTGTTGCCCGTACTGCGCTTCGAGAACCCAGAAATGGCCTGGGACCTAGATGCGGTAACCCAGTCCCCTACCGCCAGCATGCCTCTGGCGGGAACGGCACAGTTCGCCCTGGCAGAGGGTGATTTAGATGGACAAAGCCGGACCGTTCACCAGTGGCTGCAATTACTTTGGCAAGAAATTGAGCGCTATCAACCCACGTTACGACGGCTCCGTCAGGGTTGGCAGATAGCCCTGCGTTTGCCCCAGCAACCCTGGCACCAAGGGCGGCTCAGCTTAGACCTACAGTTGGTGGGTTTACCGCCTGAGCCTGATCGGCCCTCTGCATTCACGACCGCTCCACTACTACTGTCTGGAAAGGTACTACCTGAAAAGGTGCTACCTGGAAATGGGGTGTCTGGAAATACGGCTGAGCCATTCACACCGCCACCCGATACCCTGCTGGAATTTACCGACCCAGACTGGAATGCATCTTTTCAAAATCAGGCTTTAAGTGCCTTTCCTTTATCCTTACCTGCTGTTGAGCCTCTGGATGCAGAGACTGCGCTCTTGGCCTTAGTGAAGATGGCCCAAGAGCGCATGGTCAGAGCCCAGGCTCCGGGACTTTTTTCCGTCGCTCTTGCCCCGCTGCTAACGTTGCACCGCCTATGGCTCTGCTGGCGGTGGTTTGTTCTGCAGCCCGACACCCCGCTGATGCAGTTAATGGGAGGCGTTTCTGCCCATTGTTTAAGCCCCTATCAAGGGTGGGCAGCAGGGATTCTGCAAGCCCACCTAAGTCTGACTTTGCAGCATGACGGCAGGCAGCAATGCCTTGATTTAGGCACAGGAACATGGCGTGCGCCTAAGGCAGAATTGTCTCAAGACAGTCTATTGGTAATGCAAGCGCAAGGCCCTTGGGGCAACCAGATCTGGCCCAGCCATGTTTTAAAGGCGGAACTGATTGGAGCCCTTTGGCAGGCATCGCCTGTATTGAAACTGCTATGGGAAGGGACCTCGGTTGCCCTGACAGGGGTGTCTCCAGCAGATACAGCTCTCAGTTCAGAGGCAGACCCAGAGGGGACAACCTTGTCTCATATTCATCTCCAGCTGGACCTCACCTTTTCATCCCAGATCGGTTTAGGAGTCTGAATTCTGTGTCGGATCTGCGCATCTACATCTATGGGTTCTGTGTCGCTCCGATGGGTGCTGATTTTGAGCTACCCGCAGGGATTGCCAGCCAAACCTATTTGATTCAGACGGGCAGTTTGGGGGCGATCGCCGAAACCCATTCAGATATTCAAGCTTTAAAAGACAATGATCAGCAGTTGATGACGGCCATTCTCAGTCACGATCGCGTTTTACAGGACGTATTTGATCAGGTACCCGTCCTACCCCTGCGATTTGGTACACAGTTTAACCAAGTCTCAGCGGTAGAGGCTTATCTCCATAACCATCAAGACCATTACCTCAAGCGGCTGGAACTGCTTGCTGACAAGGCTGAGTACCTACTGAAGCTAAAGCCCAAAATTGTCGATACCCCTCCCTTGAGTGACACCTTGACGGGTCGAGATTACTTTTTGGCTAAGAAGGCGCGCCTACAGGCCCAATCCTCATACCAGCAGACCCAACAGCAACAATTGCAGGCTTTAATTGCCCATCTGCAGCAGGTCGGTCATGTCCTGCTCAGCCCCACTCAAGAAGGGCAGCAGCGTTTACACCTGCTGGCTACCCGTCAAAAAACCGTTGTCGAGGGTGACTTGTCACAGTGGCAGGCAATCGCCCCCACCTGGGAAATGTACTGCAGCGATCCACTGCCGCCCTATCACTTTGCCGATTGAGGCAATGAAGCCAATCGCAAAGCTGAATCAGGCCAATTTGGTAAAGTACTAATCTGCTTTGAGAACATACCCTTGGCCAAGCTCACCTTCACCGTTCCAGACATGATGTGCGCTGCCTGCGCAGAGACTATTACCCAAGCCATTCAAGTCTTAGATGCTACAGCAACCGTTGACGCCGACCCCAACCAGAAAGTCGTGACGGTGACCACCACCGCCGCTGCCGAGCAGGTTTCAACAGCCATTAACCAAGCGGGTTACACCATTCAGTAAGAAATTGCCCCAGTCCTTCACCCCCTAAAATGCAGGCTCGTATCCAAGCTGAACCAAAAACTTTGGCTCAAGTTGATATGGAATTCAAAAAGCTTGGGTAGCCTATCATACAGGAGCTAAACCAGCGTTATCCCCCTTCCCAAGGAGAGACATTAAGTCATGACTACAAATTTAAAAGCTCGACTGCTACAGCATTTTTTGAAAAAGAAGACCGAAGGTGGCTTTACCCTGATTGAGCTACTGGTGGTTATTATCATCATCGGTATTCTGTCTGCGATCGCCCTGCCCTCCTTCTTGAACCAGGCCAGCCGCGCTAAGGAGTCAGAGGCCAAGGTCTACATTGGTTCCTTAAACCGGGGTCAACAAGCCTATCGATTGGAGCACAGCTCATTTGCGAATGATTTATCCCTGATGGAAGTCGGCGTTTCTACGTCAACTGACTTTTATAATTACTCATTAGTTACGTCAGGCACTGATGGTGACTCGGCAGAAATGCTCGCGACGTCAACCGACCAGGAAGCCCTAAGGGATTTCCGTGGATGTGTGGCACTGCTTGATAATGGCAACTCTACCGCCACGATTGAAGAAGAAGCCGGAGCAGGAACCGGCACCGCACCGGCATGTCCCTAGATTAGGGTCAATTGTCACATATTTAAGCGCGGAGCGATTTATCGCTCCGCTTTTTAGTAGGTACTATTTCAACCTAAGACGCGAACATCCCCACTGCCAGGGATGACACCCAGTAAGCTGAGATCGCACCCCCCAACCCGCCAATCAGAAAGCCATTGGCAAATTGCCACCAGCCGCTGGCGGTGTGCAAGTCTGCTGGTGGAGTGAATGGCGCTGTAGCCTTTGCGATGGCCCTACTCACCCCAACCGTCGAGTAGAGCGATAGCGCCATCGCCAAAATCATCACGAGACCTACCGTACTCAAGAGTCCCGCCAACCCAGGGATATCTGAATCCCGCAGGGGGCCTAAGCAGGCTAAAGGACCATACAAAAAATAGCCGTGGGCCATACCGACCTCTAAGCCCCTACGCTGAGGCGCTAATCCGGGTCGATAAGCCGGTAAGTTACCAATAAATGCCTTAGATAGCTTGGAAGCATTTAAGACAGTCTCTAAATTGCCAATCTGAGGATCACCGTTCGGTGGAGTCGGACCAGTCATCAATATGCGCTCTACGAATCACCAAAAATCTGAGGTCGGGTCACCCCCCCCTAGGTAACGAGCCGGAAACCCACCTCTAACCTCACCCCAGGAGAGAAAAGAGGAGTTATTTATATTCCACAAAAAAATAGATTACAGCGGCACTGCCGCTGTAATCTATCAAAAATCGACTTTAACCGAGGGCTACGGATGAAGTAGCAGATCGGGAAAGAAACGATTGAACTCAATCAAAATGCCAGCAGTAACCACCATCCAAACCGTTGCCAGAACTGGGGCAGTGGATAGATAGGTCAGCAAATTTTTGTCCATGGATACGCTCCTGAAAACAATATTGGAACCGTTTAACCGCTAACGGGGAGAAACAGTGATTTCATCGTCATTGGCAAACATGGCACCACTTTGCATGTCCTTAAGTGCCACTAGGGGCCAAGCAAAGCCAGATAGAGAGCATTTAATGGCCAAGGGCACATCGATAATAATCTCCTTTTCCTCAGGCTTTTTCTCGCTACGAACTGCGATCAAATAGGAACGACCTACCCAGCCAATCCAGCCTGCAATGTAAAGGAAGAGAATGCCAGGTATGACAAACTCACCCAAGTGGGCGAGGTCACCATCCACAACCAAGTGAGGTAAACCATCATCTCCGCAGAGCAGAGTCGAGTTTCCGTAGAATTCGAAGCGTGCTTTCGCTGTTTCCGTGGCAGCTGCTGCCGCCCGTTGCTGGAACGCGGCTGACTCACCGCAGGGGGTGAGGCCAGCTACATCCGCAGAAGCGGGCAAAGCAACACCAAACCACAGTGAAATCGCTAGCGCCAGAGCAAACAACCGTCGCATACAGTGTTCCCCTCTATTAAGCAAATATTCAGAACGCTTGGACAAAGAAAGTTAACTTATAGGTTGTAAACTTTCATCCAGCTTGGACGTCATCATACCCCGCAGGGGAAACCCGGTAAAGCAAAGCTGATGCGGGGTTTACATCTCTCAAAGCTATTCGCAACTTTTTGTAAATGCCAACTGTTCTTGCCTTGGAAACCAGCTGTGATGAGACGGCGGCAGCGGTGGTGTGCGATCGCGCCGTACTCAGCAATGTGGTGGCCTCTCAGATCGACATTCACCGCCAGTATGGTGGGGTTGTGCCGGAGGTCGCCTCTCGGGCTCATGTGGAAAATTTGGGCGCTGTTGTCGATCAGGCATTGGCCCAGGCGGATTTGGACTGGCAGGCCATTGATGGCGTTGCCGTGACCGCCGCACCGGGTCTGGTGGGGGCACTGATGGCTGGACTAACGGCAGGGAAAACCCTGGCATTGGTCCATGACAAGCCCTTTCTTGGCGTTCATCATCTGGAAGGGCATATTTACGCTGCTTACTTGAGTGATCCGACGCTGCAGCCGCCTTTTCTATGCTTGCTAGTCTCTGGGGGCCATACCAGCCTGATTCATGTCAAAGGCTGTGGTGACTATGCGGTGCTGGGTCAGACCCGAGATGATGCGGCGGGTGAAGCTTTTGATAAGGTGGCGCGACTGCTGGGGTTGGGGTATCCCGGTGGTCCCGTCATTGATGAGCTGGCGGCACAAGGCAACCCCAAAGCGTTTCCTCTGCCTGAGGGAAATATTTCCCTGCCAGGGGGGGGCTTCCATCGCTATGACTCTAGCTTTAGTGGATTGAAAACAGCGGTGTTGCGCTTGGTGCAGGCCCTGCAGGCCCAGGGACACGATCCATTGCCTGTGGCTGATCTGGCGGCCAGCTTTCAGGGGGCTGTGGCTCGCTCCTTGACGAAACGTACGCTGAACTGTGCGTTGGACCATGGGCTGAGCAAGATTGTGGTGGGTGGTGGGGTTGCCGCCAACAGTGGCCTGCGACAGTCCCTGACAACAGCCGCTGAGGCCCAGGGGATACAGGTTTTATTTCCTCCGCTGGCTTACTGCACTGATAATGCTGCCATGATTGGCTGCGCCGCTGCGGAACATCTCAGCCAGGGTCATACCTCAACCTTAGGATTAGCGGCTCAATCCCGCTTACCGCTCACGGCTGTAATGGATCTCTACGAAGGCAGCGGTGAACTTAGAAGCAAACCTTAAGAAGGATTAGAAAAAGTTGTCGACTTGTAAAATATTCGTTACATTGTTCATATTAGATTCATCTTTAACAGAGGCGTAGTCCCTAATGCGACCCGAAAACGCTGAAGCCCTCCGTCGATATTTGCGTAATCAGCCTAAGGCAATCGCCTATTCTGAGCGGCTGCAGGCAGACCACCAGAACACGAGTGACCACTGGGTCTTATGGGTTGCTGGCCTTACTGTGCTGGCTGTTTTTGCTACTCATGGATTCGCTTAGTTCTCGGCTTTAATTAAATTCAGCGCCTTGTGAATTCGAGGCAATTGAATCAATGCCCGCACCAGAGATATCCGGTGCGGGCATTGATTCAATTGCTTTTATGGGCGGTACTACACGTGGGCAATGGTCACCCCAGAGCCCCCATCAGATTGCTCTGCAAGTTCAAACCGCTCCACCTGGGGATGATGCTTGAGAAAGGCCTGCACCCCCCGTTTTAGCTTGCCCGTCCCATGGCCATGGATAAGCCAGATCGGGCCGCTGGAACTCGCGATCGCCTCCTCTAAAACCGCTTCTGCTTCAGCGACTCGCATTCCCCGCAAATCAAAGGTGTTTTTGGAGGTGCGCACAGCTGGGGCCTTGGGGGCTGGGGTTGGTGGCAGAGACACCACTTTCGGCTTGGGGATATCAGCCTTTTCTCCAGCTAAGGACTCGATGTCTTCCAAGCCAACCGTCATTTTCATTAAGCCAAAGCGGACCGCGAGCTTGCCGTCCCCATCGGGATCGCTGAGCACCTCAGCGGTTTGCCCCAGGCTCAGTAGACGAATGCGATCGCCGGTTTTGGGTTGGAACCCTGGTTTGGGCTTTTGGACTGGTTTCGATTGCTGACGTTTAGCAATGGTGTTGATCGCTTCGGTTGCCTTTTGAGCTGCTTGAGCGGTGGCATCCCCCTGCTGGAGTCGATGGATGACCTGGGCAATCTCTTTGCGGGCGTCAGCAACGGCAGATTGGACCGCTTGTTCCTGCTGTTGCTGCAATTGGCGCTCTCGCTCTTTTAAAAAGTCGGCTTTGCGGGCCACCTCTTGGTGGAGTTTCTCAGTCTCACTTAAAAGCTGGCTGGCTTCCTTGGCTCGATGCTCTTGGCGCTTGCGCTGGGCTTCTAGCCCTGCAATCACCTGATTGACATCTTGAGATTGGCCCACGCCCACTAGGGCTTGAGCGTCATCGACCACCGTTGAATTAAGGCCGAGCCGCCGCGCAATTGTCAGGGCATTGGAGCGCCCTGGAATCCCCCACAGCAACCGATAGGTGGGGGAAAGGCTGACATCGTCAAATTCCACTGAGGCATTTTCAAACCGTTCATCCTCATATTTAAGGGCTTTGAGTTCTCCGTAGTGGGTGGTGGCCAGGGTAAAGCGGGCTCGGTTGGCGAGGTGACGCAATAGGGCGATCGCCAGCGCACTGCCTTCTGAGGGATCGGTGCCCGCCCCTACTTCGTCTAAAAGCACCAGCGCATTACTCCCCTGCTCCCCTACTCCCTCACTCCCCTGCGCCCCTACTCCCTCACTTCCCTGTTCCCCTACTCCCTCACTCCCCTGCTCCCCTAACGCCTCCGGCGAACCCCCACACTCCTTCCCCCCTTTACTCTCCTCAATGGCCGCCAAAATTCGACCAATCCGCTTGATATGACCTGAAAAGGTAGACAGGCTTTGCTCAATCGATTGCTCATCACCAATATCCGCCAGAACTTGTTCAAACCAAGGTAGTTCTACCGGTTCACGGGCAGGGATAAACAACCCTGCTTTGGCCATTAACGTTGCCAGACCCAGGGTTTTGAGGGTAACGGTCTTGCCGCCGGTATTGGGGCCGGTAATCGCCACGACCCGTATGGTGGGGGAAACCACCACATCAATGGGGACAACCACTGCCCCTTGTTCATGGTGCTGTTGCCACACCAAGAGGGGATGACGGAGTTGCCGCAGGGTAATTTGCTCGTGAGGAGATACGAATCGAGGCGCATTGGCATTTAGCCAAAGGCCGTAACGGGCGCGGGCTGTGGCTAAGTCCAAGGCCGTGACAATCGCCAAAAGCCGCTCTAAATCCTCAGCGACCTCGGCCACTTGGGTCGTAAGGGCGCGACAAACGGCTTCCTCTTCGGTTTTTTCTTGACGCTGAAGCTGGCGGAGTCGATTGCCCAGTTCAATCACCCCTTTGGGCTCAATGTAGAGGGTGGCTCCGCTGGTCGAGGCATCGTGAACGATGCCTGGAATGGCCTCTTTTTGGGGGGCTTTCACGGGAATCACAAAGCGATCGCCCCGTTGGGTAATCACCGCCTCTTGGATCGCGCCGCTGTGGCGTTGCAGCAGGCGCTGCAGTTTCTGATAAATGTCCTGGCGGCAGGTTTTAAGCTGGTCTCGAATCTGGCCTAATTTGGCACTGGCGCGATCGGCAACTTGACCGCGATCATCAATGCAATGGTGAATCGCTTGCTCTAAATCAGGATGGGTCCGTAACTCTGCCACCAAAGCTTTCAGGGTAGCGGCATCCTCCTGGGCATCAACTGTACGGCGTAGTTGACGTGCGCCTTTGAGGGTAAGGGCGATCGCCAGTAAATCTTTGCCATTGAGCAAGCCCTGGTGCTGAGCTCGGGTCAGAGCCGTACCGATGTCTGCAATGCCGGTAAATTTCAGCCCTGGGGGCCGGGTTTCAATGTGGGTGGCTTCTTGGGTTTCGGCCAACAGCGTCATGCTCACCGCTTGCGAAGTAGCCGGTTGCAATTGTTGTGCCGCGATTGCCCCTAACTTGGTCGCTGTAAAAGTCGCCAACTGCTGACAGAGGCGCGGCCATTCTAAAAGGGTGAAGGTTTCGGTAGCAATCAAGGCGATCTCAGTAATTTTAATTAAGGGAGAAGATCGAAAACACAACCCCCGCTAATGGGTGACGCACCCCAAAACCATACGGATTTGAATCAAACCCTAAGATCAGTATAGAAGTGATCTGGGAGGCCGGTGGAGACGCTCTTTAGTCTATACCAGGTAGGTGCTGTTGTTCCGTGGGGATACTATGCAAAAGAATTCCGTAGGTTCACTGGGGGCGCTTAGTTTCCCCAAGGATCTGACCCTCTAAAACCCGGTAAGTATGGCTTTGCCCCGGTCTCAATTTTTAGCAGCCCTGACCCACCGACTGCCTTTACGCATGGTGTTGGTGGTGTCTTTTGTCTTGCAAATTACTGCGGCTGTCGGATTGACCGCTGGCTTATCCCTGCGCAATGGCCAGAAGGCTGTTAACGATTTGGCCGAACAGCTCAGCGATCGCTCCACCGCCCGTATTCAAGAACACCTGCAGACTTACTTAATTCAGCCGAATTTACTCCAGCGCAATAGCCGTAGCAACATCCTTTATGAGGATCTCGATACAGCCGACTTTAATGCACTGACCCGCCATTTTTGGCATCAGCTTCGTGCTTCGGATGGCATCACCAGCATTTACTACGGCAGTGAAGCCGGTGAATTTGTCGGCGTTCAGGAGCGAGATAACGGTCAAACCGTACTTTGGGAAAGAACCCAAGCTTCATCCCCAGTGCGGACCACCTATCAACTTGATGACCAGGGTAATCGCGGCGCTGTGATCGCCACCCAAGATTATGATCCCCGTCTGCGGCCCTGGTATGAAGCGGTTCAGAAAAACCGACGCTCCAGTTGGAGCAAGATCTACGAGTTTGCCTCTGAAGACTATTCAGTTCTAGGAATCACCCTAGCGTCGCCCATTTATGGAGATCGCGGTAGCTTGCGGGGCGTGATTGCCCTTGACCTCACCTTGGAGCAAATTAGTAGTTATCTAAAGCTGTTAGACATCAGCCCGAATAGCCACGCCTTCATCGTGGAGCGTAACGGCGAGATAGTTGCCACCTCTGCGGCAGAGCCCCCGTTTGTGACCTCATCAACAGGGGAACAAGAACGACTTGCTGCCATTGCCAGTCAAGAGCCGTTGATTAGTGCCACAGCCCGCTACCTGCTGGGGGAGTTTGGCACCCTTGAAAGTATTGAAACCGCTCAACAATTTACCTTCCGAACTAACGGTGAGCGGCAGCTAGTTTACACCGTACCCTTTCGCGATGGTCGCGGCATTGACTGGTTGATTGTGACCGTCATCCCTGAAGCCGACTTCATGGGGCAGGTGATGGCAAACACCCGCAATACGCTGCTGTTATGTCTCTTGTCTTTGATTGTGGCCAGCCTAATTGCAGGCATCACTGCACGCTGGGTCGCACAGCCGATTCTGCGCCTGAACTCGGTTTCCAAGCAATTGGCCGTGGGGGATTGGGATCAGCCGATCCCGCAAGGACGGTTTAAAGAGTTGACCGAGCTGGAAACGACATTCCAATCCATGGCGCGTCAACTGAAACAATCTTTCGATCAGCTAGAGGATCGCAACCGTGAATTGCAGCGACTCGATAAGCTCAAGGATGAATTTTTAGCGAATACGTCCCACGAACTGCGCACCCCCTTGAATGGCATCATTGGCCTGGCTGAATCGTTGATTGATGGGGTGAGCGGCCCCCTCACCCGTCAGACCAAAGGCAACCTAGCCATGATTGTGGCCAGCGGCCGCCGGTTAGCCACCCTAGTGAACGACATTCTGGATTTTTCACAACTGCGCTATAACCGAGTTCAGCTCAAGCCTCAGCCCGTAGGCATTCGGGAAGTGACCGATGTGGTGTTAACCCTGAGCCGATCCATGGCGCGTCAAAAGGATGTGCAGTTAATTAATGCCGTGTCCCCCTATCTGCCCCCTGTACTGGCCGATGAAAATCGCCTGCAGCAAATTCTGCACAACTTGGTGGGGAATGCGGTGAAGTTTACCGACTACGGCATGATTGGCGTCTCGGCTCAAATCATGACGGCTGAGGGCACCTCTTATCCTCGGCAGGAACTATTTAGCTTAAATTTTTCGGCACAGCCTGGGCGAAAGGCAGGGGATGGCGGCATTGCGACAGCCATTGACCGTGCTGCGATCGCCATCAGTCGTCCCCCTAACTTTACGCCCCAGCCCGGTGATTACCTAGCGGTGACCGTCTCAGATACTGGGATTGGCATTCCCAGCGATAAGTTGGAGCGTATCTTTGAGCCCTTTGAGCAGGCCGATGGTTCGACCTCTCGCCTCTACGGCGGCATGGGGATTGGCCTAGCCGTAACCAAGCAACTGGTAGAGCTGCATAGTGGGACCTTACAGGTGTTGTCGGCAACAGGAGTGGGGTCTCAGTTTACCTTCACTTTGCCGATTGCTGGGCCACAGACCGCCACCGCACTGACGGATGACGATGTGTCGGTGTCCATACCAGAAGACGATACGGCTGCTTTATCCACGCCGCTGCTCAATCCCCAAAATTCAGATACAACGGCTAGCTGGGAAACCGCGCTAAACCGCAACGGTGACGGCAGCAGCGTGCGAGATCCCCAGACGTTTTTAGTGCTGGTGGTTGATGATGAACCCGTAAATCGCCAGGTTATTGTCAACTATCTGAGCCTGAATAAATATCGGGTTGTCCAGGCCGGTAACGGCCCCGATGCCTTGCGGATGATGGAAAATGGGCTGCGTCCTGACCTCATTCTGCTGGACGTGATGATGCCCCGCATGACGGGCTATGAGGTTTGTCGGAAGGTGCGAGACACCTACCCTGACTATGCCCTACCGATTGTTATGCTGACCGCTAAAAATCAGGTGTCGGCCCTGGTTGAAGGACTGACCGCTGGGGCAAATGATTATTTAACAAAGCCAATTTCTAAAAATGAGCTGTTGGCGCGACTCAAGACCCACCTGCGGCTTTCTAAGATTAATTTGGCCTATAGCCGCTTTGTGCCTCGGGAATTTCTGCAGTTTTTGGATAAGGAAAGCATTGTTGAGGTTGAGCTAGGGGATCAGGTCGAACAGCATATGTCGGTGATGTTCGCAGATATTCGCGACTTCACCAGCCTGTCAGAGCAGATGACGCCGGAAGAGAACTTCCATTTCATCAATGCGTTTCTCTCGCGCATGGAGCCTACCATTGCTGAGCATCAGGGCTTTATTGATAAGTACATTGGCGATGCGATTATGGCTCTCTTTAGCCAAGGCCAGGGGGCTGATGATGCCCTGCGGGCCAGTGTGGCTATGTTGGAGCGGCTACAGAGCTACAACACAGAGCGAGAGGCCAATGAACGCCCTCCCATTGCCATTGGCATCGGTATCAATACAGGGCGGTTGATGCTGGGGACCGTGGGCGGTCAAAACCGTATGGATGGCACGGTAATTAGCGACACTGTGAATGTGGCGGCACGCATTGAGCGACTGACCCGTGTCTATGGGGTAAACCTGCTGATTTCCCACCATACCTTTATGCAACTGGACGATGCCAATCAATATGCGATGCGGGTAATTGACCGGGTGCGAATGAAGGGCAAAAGCAATTTCGTCAGCGTTTATGAGGTGTTTGAACCGGATCCGCCCCTGCTAAAGGCGGCCAAACTCGCCACTAAAACCCAATTCGAAACGGCGCTCCTGCTCTATTTCCAAGAGGCCTATGAGGATGCCGCAGCCCAACTGCAGCGATGCCTTGCGGACTGTCCAGGAGATGAGATTGCGACGATTTATCTCCATCGCTGCCGGACCAAAATGATGCAAGAGCGATGAGGGCCGTTAGCTTAACGCCGCACGGGCGATCGCAGGCGTTGCCTCTAGAGGAGCAGAGGGCGTAAACGCTGTTTCTGGTGCAGCCCAGTCAGGGCAAACGGCAGCACTTTGCCCACAGGGATGCAAGGCACACACAAGGGTTTGGCGTTGGTCTTGCTGCCAACCGTAGGCTTGGCCATGGTAGTAGCGGCATCCAGTGCAGGCAACGGGTTGGGTCGGAGTGATCTCGCCAAAACCAATTTGCGATCGCAGAATTTGCTGCTTGCGTTGATGGTGGTGCCACCGCTGGTAAGCCCGTTGACGGCAACGCTCGTTGGCGCGGGAGAAGGCATCCCCTAAATGAGTCATGGCGATTGGTACTTTTTCTAACCCCTTCCTTAAGCTAGCCATGAAGATCCCGCCATCGCCTGCGGAAAATTAAGGAATCATAAAATTGTTCACATATACACATGCTCAGTTACACAGCGTTAGGCCATGTGGACAATTGATTGCAAAACCCTTATTGGGTAGGCATGACCACGCCCGCCCTAGTTCATCAAGCTAAGGATTGTCTGAGGTCGTTACGAATTGCTCGCCGACTTCGATCCGGTTACCGTTGGCAAAATCCCAACCCGATTGGGCTTTTTTGCCGCTGGGCTTAACCTGATGCAGCAGCAAAGGGCCATCACCCGTTTGGATCACAGGCCCCTTGGATTTAAGAAGGGTCAAGACTTGCCCTGGGGCGTGATTGTCATGGGTGATTTCAGCAACTTGGTCGCAGGCTATTTGCCATGGGCTGGGCAGATGCGATCGCTGTTCGGCAGCTAAGGGAACTGTGGCCAATACTTTGAGATCGTTGCCGCGAAACTGAGTGACACAGTTGGGATGAAATCCCCGCACCTGGTTATGTAGGGCGATCGCAGATTTAGACCAATCCAACTGAAAATCTGACTTTTGAATCAGGGGAGCATAGGTCGCTTGATTATCAGATTGAGGGGTTGGGGTCAAGGTGCCTGCCTTTAATTGCTGCTGGGTTTCAATCAGTAGGGGGGCCGTTAACTCAGCCAGGGCTTTAGCCACCTCTGAGGCTGTATCGAGTAGCCCTATGGTCAGCGCCCTCTTCAGCAACATGGGCCCCGTATCCATGCCTGCATCCATCTGCATGGTGGTGACGCCCGTTGTGGGCTCACCGTGGTACAAACTCCACTGAATCGGGGCCGCGCCACGGTAGGCCGGGAGCAAAGAGCCATGGCCATTCATGCAGCCCAAGCTGGGCATCGCCAAAATCTCTGGAGACAAAATCTGCCCATAGGCCACCACCACAAAGGCATCGGCATCGACCCGCTGGAGCTCGGCCAGGGTGGCTGCATCTTTTTTGATGCGGCTGGGTTGCCAGACGGGGATATCAGCTGCGGTGGAGATCGCTTTAACCGGTGACGGCATCACCTGGTTACCGCGTCCCCGTCGCTTGTCAGGCTGGGTGACCACAGCCACCACTTCAAAATCAGGGTGCTGCAAAAAGGCTTCCAGACTGGGGACGGCAAACTGAGGCGTACCAAAGTAGACGATGCGCATGTCAGGTTCTGGTGAAGGATTATGGGTTGCAAAGCCAGCCAATGCTAAACCATTAAGTCAGGGCAACCCATCCCAGAACTTGCTCAATTTGATCGCCCAAGATGCCAGGGTCAAAGGGTTTGATCAGGGTGCCTTTTGCCCCAAGTTGAACATAGTCATCCTGAATGGCAAGTTTGACCGTGGCAGTTAGCAATACGACCGGAATCTGTTGGGTTCTAGGATTGCTGTTGAGCTGTTTAAGCGTCGCCAAACCATCCATCTCAGGCATCAGCAGATCGAGTAGGATAGCGTCGGGTTGTTCTTGAGTGGCTAAAGCAATGCCGTCGGCACCGGATGCTGCGGTCAACACATCCCATTTTTTGGTGAGCTGTAAGCTCAGTTTGGCAATTTCACGAATATCGGGTTCATCGTCAATAATCAGAATTTGCCGCTGGTTCATAATCAATATCCTAAAAATTTGAGGGTTTTAGGGCGCGTCATCAACACCGGATGAAAGCCTTGCCAAACAAGTTAACCGCGCCCATTCTTACACTATTGCTAGGGTCTGAAACCGTTGCACCAGAAGCATTCTAGTTTTAGTTGATCATAGCCCCTAGGGCGTATGGACAATCAACGGCGAAACCCTTATTGGGTAGACATGACCACGCCCGTTCTGATGAATAAAACTAGGGACTGTAACCGCCTTGCGGCAAGGAATCTAGCTTTAATTGTCCACAGCCCCTAGTATCCCTAGAATCTTGGCCTCTTGGGGTTCCATTTTTAGGAATCTATAGGCATATCTGGCAATCAGGGCAGATCGATGGCTCTAATGATCTGACTACCATGGATGGCTTGGGCTGCCACCAAAGCCGTCTCAGCCTGACGGTAGAGGCTGTCGAGATCAATCCCATCTGTAGGGGCTGTGGCGAGTCCCCCACTCACTTTCGCCCCCCCACTATAACGGGCTTTAAATGTATCTTCTAAGCGGTGTAAGGCCCGCTCCGACGAGAGACCATAACGGCCGATCAAAAAAGTTAATTGCCCGAGGCGGGTGATGGTGTCTTCGCTACGAAACTGGGTTTTGAGGGCATTGATCAGGGGGCGCAGCAGATGTTCCTGCCTTTGGGAGAGACTGGCCAAGCCGATGCTAATCAAGGCAATGCAGAGAGGCTGGCCCGAACGTTGGGCTAGGACGAGTTGTTGCTTGAGGGTACGAGTGGCCTGCTGCAAGCCAACCAAACCGGTTATGGGGTCGGAGTCAGTCAGCGATCGCCTCAGCCGGCTCCGCTCTAGGCGATTGAGCAGACGGGTGACGAGTTCCGGTTCGGTAAAGGGTTTAGGGATATAGTCATCGGCCCCGGCCCCATAGATTTGATGAATCGTTTGGGGATCTCGACGGGCGCTGAGAAACAGTATCGGTAGGCTCTGCCAGGTCACATCATTGCGAAGGATTTGGCACACCTCAATGCCCGTCATCTGGGGCATCTCCACATCTAGAATCAGCAGATCGGGGGTGATCTGGGGCAAGACATCCCAGACTTGGAGCGGATTTCCGATCGGGGTGACTTCAATGCCCCAGCGGGGCAAGATGTTTTGCAACTGGGCCAGCACCATCGGGTCATCGTCAACGGCAACGATGTGGCTGTCGGCCAATTGCCGCCGTTTAACAATGTCCTGCAAGGTAGCCAAGACCTGGTCAGGCGCCATGGATTTGGAGAGGAATGCACAACTCCGATACCGGGCTGCTGCAAGGCGCTCTTGCAGACCATCGTGAACGCTAAAGATCACCACAGGCAGCAGTGGGTAACGCTGGGTCAGGGTTTGTAAGAAGTTCAGCCCAGCCTGGGGATCATCGGGTAGAGCTAAGTCCATCAGCACGGCGGTTGGTGTGTGGTCGCTCAGGTACTGCTGGGCGCTGCTGGGATCGGCCACGGCGACAACGTTGAGGTTAAGACTGCGGCTAGCCGTGACGAGTTGCGTCGCGATCGCTGCATCATCCTCAACGACCAGCACTGTCATCTCTACTTCCCCAGACGATATTGCTGGCAGGGCTAGAGCAGCGGGTTCTGTTTCAGTGCGGGGGGTCTGGGCTGCAGCGACTTGGCTCTGGGGATTCTGCCCTTGAGGCAAATCACTGAGCAAATCCTGGAGGGTGTTCAGATGTTTCTGAAACAGTTCGACGTCGGGCAAAGGGGCTTCTGGCTGCAGTAAGGTTTCCAGGGTATGGCTTATATCTGAGCCCGCTGGCAGGCCAAACATGCCTAGGGAACCCGCTAACTTGTGGGCCGCCTGGCAGGCGGCTTGGCGCTGAGCATCGGTTAAGGTGCCTTGGCTCAGCGCAGTGAGCGTGCTGGAAAGGGCTGCGAGTCGTTCGGTAATGACGGGTCTAAATTGGGCCAGAGCGGCGATCGCCGCTTGCCGGGCCACCTCTGGGGCAGATGGGTCGGGTGCAGCCTTTGGAACAATGCTGGCCTCCTCTTCGCGGGTATTGAGCCGATACCCCATGCCGTAGATATTGCGGATCACATCTATAGCCCCAGCTCGTTTGAGCTTTTGACGCAGACGCTTGATGTGGGTGCGTACAGTTTCTTCCCCCGGGACTTCTTCAAAGCCCCAGAGTCGCTCTAGCAACAAGCCGGCGCTAAAGATGCGCTGGGGATTTCGTAGGAACAGCTCCAGCAGGCCATATTCCTTGGGGGATAGGTTGAGCCAGCGATCGCCATAACGCACCTCCCGACTGGCCGGATCCAACTGTAAGTTTCCCCACAGTAGAAGCGTGTCATTTAAGCTCTGGGGCCGCCGCAATAGGGCTCGCATTCGAGCGGTCAGCTCCTCAACCCCGCAAGGTTTCACCACATAGTCATCGGCCCCGGCATCGAGCCCCTTTACCTTGTCAGATTTGCCGCTCAAAGCGCTAAGCAGTAAAACCGCCCCTTGATAGTCAGCCTGGCGCAAGCGGCGACAGAGGGAGATGCCATCTAGCTTGGGCAGATTAATATCAAGCACAATCAGGTCGTAGACAGTGGCCTGACTGTAGGACCATCCCTCTAACCCATCCGTAGCTGTATCAACGACATAGTTTTGAGCTTGGAGGGCAACCACCAATTGATGGACCAGTAATTCGTCATCATCGACTAAAAGTACCTTCATTGGGCCTGTCCCCTTGCTTGTCCACCCATCTTGGCCAAGTGTGGTCCAAAATACCACTGAGATTCCGCTTTACGAGCCCACGTAGACGAAACCGAATATCCGCCTTCTGCACGCCCCCTATTTATTGCGCACCCAGGTGCTATGAAACTCCTGATTACGGCCCTGGCCTTAATGGCACCCACTGGTTTCTATATTTGGCTGGTTTGCACGGTTGATCGCTATGAAAAAGAGCCCATCCGTTACCTGATTGCCGCTTTTTTGTGGGGGGCCTTACCGGCGATCATAGCGGCCATTATTCTGCAAACGGTCTTTGCTATTCCAGTCACGTTACTTTGGGGTAACGCCAGCTTTGAGAGTGAATTTATCCAAACGGCCTTTGGGGCACCGCTTACCGAAGAGCTCCTTAAGGCCTTGGCGGTTGCAATCCTTTACGCCACCCAACGACGTGAATTCGATGGCTGGGTAGATGGCTTGGTTTATGGGGCAATGGCTGGATTTGGCTTTGCCTATGTGGAAAATATCTTGTACCTGATGGGGACAACAGATTGGGTCGACTGGGGCACCTTGTTTGTGCTGCGAACCATCGTGTTCGGAGGGCGCCACGGATGTTGGACCGCCCTGACCGGTATTGGGGTTGGGCTGGCCCGCTACCGCCATAGTCCTGTA
>JBHJIP010000046.1:0-6702 GCA_050043365.1 Leptolyngbyaceae cyanobacterium | reverse complement strand
CTCTTAGCATCACTCTGTATCGGTACTGTAGCACTTACTACTGTGGCAATTGCCCAAGAGGCCCCCCCTGTAGAGCCCGCCGCCCCAGAGCCGGTAGAGCCCGCCGCCCCAGAACCCGCCGCCCCAGAGCCGCCCGCCCCTGAAGGCGCTGCCCCCGAAGCTGAGCCGGTGCCCGCTGAGGTTGCCCCAGAGGCCACCGAAGCCCCTGCAGAAGCCCCAGCCGAAACGCCCCCTCAACCGACAGCGCCCCCCTTGGTGATGCCTGAGCCCACAGCGCCCGAACCGTTGGCTCCCCTCTCGCGATACGAAGATCCGGTGTTTTGGGAGTTGACCGTGCGCTGGTTAGCAGGGTTAGCCCTCGTGGCTGGGGCCAGTGCCGTCACCGTAGGGGTGTCTCAATATCGTCGCCATTGCCGTTGGAAGCGACTGGAACGGCTGCAGTCCCTAGTCCAAGAATTTCGTCAGCAGCCTGAAGTCCGGAATGTGATCGACATTTTGGACTATGAGGAATATCGAC
Organism: Leptolyngbyaceae cyanobacterium; assembly: GCA_050043365.1. GTDB lineage: Bacteria > Cyanobacteriota > Cyanobacteriia > Phormidesmidales > Phormidesmidaceae > PCC-6406. The sequence continues at coordinate 6,185 of JBHJIP010000046.1, read as the reverse complement.
TGTTTGACTTGACCCTGCCCGATGGTCGGGCAGTACGATTTGAGGCCTCCGATGCACGGATGAAGCGGGCACTGCGGTCTCACCGACAAATGGTGAAAACGCGTCTTGGCCTCAATCAAGTCAGGCAGGTGCGCAGCCAAACCGGCAAGATGGATGACCAGACGGCTCAGGTGTTTGAGCGGTATGAGGCCGAAGAGTTTCCGATTGAGCTGGCGCTGCGGGATTGGTTTGATCAGTTTTTGATGGGGCTCGAACGGTTTGAGACGTTAATTCAGGCGGGGCTGATCGGGCCGCAAGATCTGAAGCCGTTTGTGATCTACTGGATTCAACTGATCAGCGATCGCAAGTTTCGGCGGGAAGGGGGCTCTGGCTTCTACGATCAACTGTTCCATTACATTTATTGGGCTGGGTATGACGGCGTACAGCGGCTATTTGCCCGCTATGGCTACAAGATTTTGCCACCGCCCTATTCCACCTATGACTTTTCCCAATTTGCAAACCCAGGCGGGACCTACGATGCCGACCATGCCCTGTGCTTAGCCAAGGCGGCCCACCTGGTTTACAACGATCTGGAGTATGTCAAAGATATTATTCATCTTTGGCTCAGTGACCAGCCCGATACCACCTGGGAAAATATGACCGCCCAGGAATATGTCGTCGATTTGATGAAACGGTGGCTGCGAGAAGGGGAGCCGCCCAACCATGAGATTGACCAGCATTTTCAATATTTTGATGTGCGGGCCACCGATACCCAGGCCTTTTTGTTTCGCAAGGGGCAACACATCATGCTGATCTTCCGGGGTAGTCAAGAAATGGCGGACTGGAAAACCAACTTTAGCTTCAAGCTGCGCCCCTTCCGGTGCCAAATCAAGCCCGATGTGGCGCTGCCAAAAGGGGAGGTTCATCGCGGTTTTCAAGGGGCTTGGGAGAGTGTCGAGCAAGCGGTGGGCTATTACCTACGCCATTGGTGGGGCAAAGATAGCCAACTCTGGGTGGCCGGTCACAGCTTAGGGGGGGCACTGGCATCTTTGGCGGCGACCTCCCTCGACTACCAAGGGTTTAAGGTGAGCGGTCTTTATACCTTTGGGCAGCCCAGGGTGGGCGACTGGCAGTTTGTGCGCGAGGTCAATCAACGCATGGGCGATCGCATGGGCCGCTACGTCAACAACAACGATGTGGTGCCCTTGATTCCGCCCCAGTTCAACATTCTTAAACCCACGCGCTTCTATGGGCATATGGGGCAGTTTCGGTATTTCAATAGCTTTGGCAAATTGCAGATGCAGTCCTTTCTGTTTCAACGTTGGCCTGATCGCCTGCTGGGATTCATTTTCGCCCTGCGCGAGTCCGGAGCCGATTTGGTGAATGACCACATGATGGGGTTTTATGTGGGGCATTTACAGGCGGCCTATGATCGGGAGGTGGCGGAGGAAGAGGCCCAAAAGGAACAGGAACAATGGGCTAAACTCGGCTCCGAATTTATCAAGGGCGCTTAGGGTAGAAGAAGAAGCTGCAATTGCAGCCCGCTGATTGCACAGGTATTGACCGTGAAACGCGCTAACCCCTCCTTTGGTCGTCGCCCCCCCTGGATTTTATTTGGGGCGATCGCCCTGCTTTTGCTCCTGGCCCTGTCTGGGACGTTGGTTCACCTGTTGACTGAGTCTTGGTGGTTTGACTCGGTGGGTTATGGCGGGGTCTTTTGGACCCGGATCCGCTGGCAGGTGATGATTTGGGTCGGTACGCTGCTGCTCTATGCTGCCTTTCTGCTGGCCAACTATGGTCTGGCTTTGTGGCTCACCCGCGAGAGCCCTTGGCAACGGGTTCAAGGCCGCAGTCTGGCCCAGCGTCAGCCCCTCGCACCGGTCTGGGTCTCGTTGATTCGCTATGGGGCGATCGCTTTTACGGCGCTGCTGTCCTTCGATGCTGCCACCAAGAGTGCCGGGGTTTGGGATCGCATTCTCAAGTTTCTCAACCCGACTAACTTTGACCAAACCGATCCGCTGTTTCAGCAAGACATTAGCTTTTACCTGTTTCGTCTGCCCTTTTTCCACGGGCTTCAGGCGGCTTTGGCAGAAGCCCTAGTGTGGGCGCTGGTGGTGGCGATCGCCGTTTATTTTCTTAAGGGCGAAATCCGACCGGAGCGGGGCTGGAAATACTTTTTGACCGGAGAAGCCAAAACCCATCTCTGCTTGTTGCTAGCCGGACTGGCGGTTGTAATCGCGGCGGGATTCTTCCTAGAGCGCTACGAGCTGCTGTTTTCCCCCAGTGGCGTGGTATTTGGGGCGGGCTATACCGATGTCCATGCGCGGCTGCAGGCCCATTGGCTGATGGCCTTTGTTACCCTCTCCATTGCCGTATTGTTCATCATTTCCCTCTGGCGCAGTGGCTTTTTGCTGCCCCTGGGCGGCATTGGATTTTATCTCGGGGTGTTGGTGCTGGTGAGCGGTCTCTATCCCTGGTTTCAGCAGCAGTTTTTGGTCGCCCCCAACGAACTGACCAAGGAGCGTCCCTACATTGAGCACAACATTGCCTTTACCCGAGCCGCCTATGGATTAGCCCAGGTCCAGAGCGAACCTTTTCCCGCCGAGGCCAATCTGACCCGAAGTGACCTCACCGAAAACGCCTCCACCGTTGATAACATTCGCCTCTGGGACTACCGCCCCCTGCTCAGCACCTATCGTCAACTGCAGGAAATCCGGCTGTATTACCGCTTCCAAGATGTGGACATCGATCGCTACGTTTTGGATGGCGACTATCGTCAGGTAATGCTGTCCGCCCGGGAGATGAACTACGCCGAAGCGCCTCCCGAGGCCCAAACCTGGGTGAATCAGCGGCTCAAGTTTACCCATGGCTATGGGGTGGTGATGAGTCCGGTCAACCGCTTTAGCCGCGATGGCTTGCCGGAATTAATGATCAAAAATATTCCGCCGGAGTCCACCGTCGATCTAGAGGTGGAGCAGCCCCGCATTTACTACGGTGAAAACCGCACCAATGGCGATTATGTCTTCACCGGAACCAGCACCGACGAGTTTGACTATCCCCTTGCCAACGAGAATGCCGTTAATCGCTATGACGGTGAGGGCGGTGTCCCCATGGGCTCCTTTGGGCGACGGTTGGCCTATGCCTATGATTTCGGCAACCTCAAAACCCTAATTTCCAACTATTTCACCGGGGAGTCGCGGATTCACTACTACCGCAACGTGGTGCGCCGCGCCCGCCAAATCGCTCCATTCCTGTCCTACGATAGCGACCCCTACGTCACCATTATCGACGGTAGGCTGAAGTGGATTTTGGATGGCTACACCACCAGTAACCGCTATCCCTATGCCGAACCATTGAACCGCAGTAATGACGTGGCCGCAATCTTGGGTGGCGATACCATTGAGGCAATTTCCCGCCGCGGCACCAACTACATTCGCGATGCGGCCAAAGTTGTGATTGATGCCTACGACGGTAGCCTTGATTTTTACGTGCTGGACAGCACCGATCCAATTCTGGCCACCTATCAAAAAATCTTTCCTGATCTGTTCCAGGGGGCGGACGCTATGCCCACCGCAGTGCGGGAGCATATCCGCTATCCCCACGACCTGTTCAGCATCCAGGCCCAGATGTACCGCACTTATCACATGGGTAATCCTGAGGTGTTTTACAACCGAGAAGACCTTTGGCGCTTCCCGATGCAGGTCTATGAAGAAGAGCAGGTCAGGATGGAGCCCTACCACACGATCATGCGGCTCCCTGGGGCAGAAGCCGAAGAATTCATGGCGATCATGCCCTTTACCCCGGTCAACAAAGACAACATGGTGTCTTGGCTAGCGGCGCGATCGGATGGGGATGAATATGGCAACCTGCTGCTCTATGTCTTCCCCAAACAGCAGTTGGTCTATGGCCCTAGCCAAATCGAAGCCCGCATTGATCAAACCCCCGAAATCTCGCAACAGCTCACCCTCTGGAGTCAGGAAGGCTCTCGGGTGATTCGAGGCGATTTGTTGGTCATCCCCATCGAACAGTCACTGCTCTATGTGGAGCCGGTTTACCTGCGAGCCGAACAAGGTGAACTGCCGGAACTGAAGCGGATTATCGTCGCCTATGACAATCAGGTGGTGATGGGCGAAACCTTAGAGGCCGCTTTGAGCACGATTTTCGGGGCCGCTCCCACCGCCGCTGCCCCTACAACCGATGACGCACCTGTAGGTGAATCAGCCACGGAAACTGCTACGCCCCCCTCGGCTCCTGAGCTGTCCCCAGAGACGACCGCTCGCATTACTGCCGCAGTAGAAGCCTATGAGGTGGGGCAAGCGGCGCTGCAACGGGGAGACTGGGAAGCCTATGGCGAAGCCCAAGAGCGCCTGGGCCAAATCTAGCAGGAGCTAGACCCGTAGGTGAATATCGTCACCTTACTGCCTAGCGCCACGGAAATGGCCTGTGCCCTGGGTTTACAAGATTCTCTGGTGGCGGTGAGCCATGAGTGCGACTTTCCCGCTGAGGTCGCCTCCCTGCCGAAAATCACGAGCAGCATCATTCCCCACGATCTTTCTGCGGGTCAGATCGATCAGGCGGTGATGGCGGCGATTCGTCGGGGGGAAGCGCTCTACCAGGTAGACGGCGACTTACTCAAAACGCTGAACCCTGATCTGATCGTGACCCAGGGGCTCTGTGATGTCTGTGCAGTCAATGCGGGGACTGTGCAGGAAACCCTGATGTTCTTGCCCGATGTGATGGCCGACGTGCAGGTGCTATCTTTAACGGCTCAAAATTTTGCGGGCATCCTTAAGGATTTAGAGCAAATTGCTCAGGTGATGGGCCGTGAACCAGTGGCAGCACAATTACGGGAAAACCTGGAACACCGCTGGCAACAGCTCTCAACCACACAACCCTCCCATAAACCCAAGGTCCTGATGTTAGAGTGGCCCGACCCATTTTTTTATGGGGGGCACTGGGTCCCAGAAATGGTGGTGGTGGCGGGCGGCATTGATGTGATGGGTCAGGTGGGGCGCGATTCAGGTCGCTGTACCTTCGCAGAGATTCAAGCTCAGGATCCGGATGTGATCATTTCCATGGCCTGTGGCTATGACCTTGCAGGTAATGTGGAATTTGCGACTCAACTGGCCGCAAAGCCTGACTTTGGATCATTACGAGCCGTGCAAAACCACCAGCTCTGGGCTATGGATGCGAACAGCTACTGCAGCCGCCCCGCCCCCAGAATTGTGGATGGGGCTGAAAAGCTCCAGTTCATTTTTAATCACGGAGGGCAGGGTATCGAGGGGATTCAGCGGCTTTAACCGGTTGCCATTGGACCCAGGGCCTGCAGTAATACAAGGGCAGATCTGACTGGATTAGCCGCCTGCAGTTTATACCGATTCTGGGAAATAGCACTACATATCGTCACCCCACCGCCTACGGCACCTCCCCTTTGCATGGGGAGGTTGGGAGGGGTCTAATCTGTAGCCCTAAAATCAAGAACTGGTATTACTCGCGGGCGGGTGAGCTGCGAGATCCATTCTGTTGTCGAACTCGCGTGGATTAGGACCGTGGTTCTTTATATTCTTGACTTGCTGGGGGTGGCGGTCTTTGCCATCAGCGGAGCCTTGGCCGCAGGGCGGAAACAGTTGGATTTGCTGGGAGTGGTGGTCGTGGCTGTGGTCACGGCGATTGGGGGTGGCACCCTGCGGGATGTGCTGCTAGACCATCACCCCGTATTTTGGATTGAGAACCCGATTTACCTAGAGGTGATTTTAGGGTCAGCCTTGCTGACTGTCCTGTACGCCAGATTCTTGCGTCCCCCTCACAAAGCGCTACTGGTCGCCGATGCCTTGGGGCTGGCCCTGTTCTCAATTAGTGGAGCGCAAATTGCCGAACAGGCCCAGTTGCACAGCCTGATTATTGTGCTGATGGGGACAATAACCGGCACAGCTGGGGGCGTTTTGCGGGATGTGCTGTTAGCCGATATTCCGGTGGTGTTGAAGCGGGGTCGGATTTATGCCACAGCAGCGATCGCCGGTATCAGCCTCTATTTGCTTTTACAGCGCCTGGGGGTCACCTTATCGGTGGCTGCCCTGCTGGGGATGGCCACGCTTGCAGCGCTGAGGCTAGCCGCGCTTATCTGGGACCTGATGCTGCCGATCATTCGCCTGTCCGATCGGCCTGCTGATCCAGACACGGGTCGCCCATAGCGGAAGCTTTGCGGC